>NZ_JBHZCN010000039.1:0-76727 GCF_042755465.1 Kitasatospora sp. NPDC059160
CCGTTTTTACCCCTCGGGTGGGTGTGGTGTTTTTTTTTTAACCCCCCCCCCCCCGCGGCCCGGCCCCCCCCGCGCGCGCCCCCCCCCGCCCCCCCGGGGCGGGGGCCGCGGCGGCGGTTTTCGGTCACCCCGGGCGAAGGGGAAATAGGCTTGCCGCCATGACCGTTCGCGCTGGTGTGGACACGATCTTCACTCGACCCGCGGAGCCCGACACCCGGCGCCGGACCGCCCGCCGTACGCAGTCCGATCGCACCCTGTCCGATCGTGCCCCGTCCGTCCGCCCGCCGGGCACCACGGACCCCGGACCGACGGCCGGCGGCGTCCTGGACGAGCTGTCCGAGGTGCTCTTCGCCCCGCTGCCGCGCAGCGACCAGCGCGCCAAGGGCGCCCTCTACCTGCGCGGGCTGATCGCGGCGGAGGGCCGCAAGTCGATCCGGAACATCGCCGCCCAGGTCGGCGGCCCCGAACTCGCCCAGAGCCTGCACCACTTCATCGCCGCGTCCACCTGGGACTGGGAGCCGGTCAGCAGGGCGCTGCAGCGCCACGCCGACAACGAACTGCGCTTCACCGCCTGGGTGGTGCAGGCGCTGCCGGTCCCCCGGAAGGGCCGGCAGGCGATCGGCATGTGGGGCGTGGCCAGCGACGTCACGGTGCCGGTCAGGTGGCACCTGGTGCCGTTCGGCCAGGCGGCGGCCGGGTGCGTCGCGGCGGCCGCCCGGGTGTGCGACCCGAGCACGATCGGGCCCCGCCCGGTCGTCCTGGACCTCCCGGGGGCCGAGCTGGGGCCGGTCTTCGACCGCTACGCGCGGGCGGGCGCGCCGCTGCTGTCCGCCGTCCCCGCCACCCTGCCGGTGCTGGACCAGGGGGCGGGCCGCGGTGCGGGCCGGGGCGGCCGCTCGCTGCCCGCCGCCCGGGTGCTGCAACTGCACCGGATGCTCCGCCGGCCGGTGGAGTGGACGGACCCGGCGACGGGCGCCGTGCGCCGGAGCCTGGTCGGCGGCGTGCCGGTGGAGTGGGCCGGGCTGCCGCTGCTGCTGCTGGGGCAGTGGGACGCCGGGCAGGAGCAGCCGGTCGGCTGCTGGCTGACGAACCTGACGGCGACGCCGCTCGGGGTGCTGCTGCGGCTGGCGAAGCTCCCGCGGCGGGTCGAGCAGGACTTCGCCGGTTCCGCCTCGCACGTCGGGGCCCTGGACGACTACGAGGGGCGCGGTGCCGACGGCTGGCACCGCCACATGACCCTGGCGGCCGCCGCGCACGTGGCCCAGGTGGTGGCCGCGGCGCGGGCCCGGGTCCGTCCGTGGACCCACTGCATGGTGTCGATGGAGCGGATGGGCCGCTCGTTCTGAGCGTACGGAGCGGGAGCCACGGCGCACCGACCACGCAAATCGGACATCGCCCGTTTCAAACCTCGGAGTTCGTCCTGTGTCACCTCGGCGGGAGGTTCTGACACAGGCAACGTGACCGCATCGCCCGGTCCGTCCCCCCGGAGCCATCATCGGAAGCATGCGAATTCTGGTTGCCGGCGGTGGTGTCAGCGGTCTGGCCACGGCGGTTGCGCTGGGGGCGCGCGGCCATCACGTCCTCGTCCTGGAGCAGTGGCCGGTGCTCACCGGGGACGGGGCGGGCGTCCGGCTGGCGCCGCCCGCGTTCCGGCTGCTGGACCGGCTCGGCGTCGGCGACGCCGTCCGCGAACGGTCCCTGGTGATCGACGAGTTCCGGGTGATGGACGGCGCGACCGGGGAGCCGGTGAGCTCGATGGCCCTGCCCGCCCGGCACGGCGACGGCCGCCCGACGCACGCGACGGCCCACCGGCTGGACGTCTACGAGCCGCTGCTGGAGGCCTGCTGGGAGCTGGAGTCCGTCCAACTGCTCGCGGACAGCCGGGTGGTCGGCTACACCGAGCACGGCGAGTCGGTGGTCGCGACGCTCGCCGACGGACGCAGCGTCACCGGCGACGCCCTGATCCTCTCCGGCACGGCCCGCTCGGTCGTCCGCCGGGACCCTCGGTGGGCCGACCGCACCCCGCGGTCGCGGCTCGCGGTCTACCACACCGTTCTCCCGATGGAACTGGTCGCGGGCCGCTGGCAGGACGGCGCCGCCACCAGCTGGGTCGGCGCGCAGTGGCAGGTGGCGCACTTCCCGCTGCCCGACTCCCGTTACCTCAGCCTCTCCGCGACCCGCCACCGGTACGGCGGAGCGGACCTGGACGGCACCCGGGTCGACCTGGAGCAGGTGCTCGCGGCCTTCCCGGAGATCGGCTACGCCGCCCGCAACGTGCTGACCATGGGCCGGGACTGGCGCGCCTGGACCGTCCCGGACCGGGCCGCCGGGGCGGGCCGGGTCCGCGGCCGGGTCGCCCTGGTGGGCGAGCGCGCCGAAGCATCCGGCCCGCTGGAGGACCCGGGCGGCCTGCGGCACGCGCTGGAGGACGCCGTCGACCTGGGCACGGGCTGGGACGCCTCGGCGGGCGACGCGCTCCGCTGGCTCGCCGACTTCGACGCCCGCCGCACCGCGCCGGCCCCGGAGGTCCCGACCGGCTGCGGCGGCGGGCTGCGCTGACCGTGCCGCCACCGGAACGGCGCCCCGGCCCCGGGTGAGCGTCAACTCACCGTGCCGGAGCGCCGGTTCCCCCCGCTCAGCGGTGCCAGGCCGGGTCGGTCACGATCGCCTTCAACCGGTCGGTGTCGAGCGCCGGATCGCCCGGGCGGTAGGTGTAGGAGTTCTCGCCGTTGCCCTCCGAGATCTGCACCCGGCTGCCGTCCGGGTAGTGCACGGCGGCCAGCCAGTGCAGCACCGGGTCGGTCGCGGTCTTCCCGTTGCCGAAGCGGTTGGTGACGACGACCGCCCCGTCCGGCCGCTTCTCCCGCACCTCCAGCGGGGTCGGCAGGTCGCCGCCCATTCCGGCGAACTCGTCGCGGCCGCGCTGGGACGGCGGGTCCGCGTTGACCACCAGTCGGCTGGTGCGGCCCTCGAAGGTGAGGATGAGCGCGCCGTGCTCCGGGTCCTGGCTCTGCACCTCGGCCCCGGCGGGCAGCAGCGGGACGAGCTTCGCGAGCAGGCCCGGGCCGGCGAGAGTGGTGGCGGTCGGTGCGGGCGTCAGGCCGGCGGCGGGCCCCGGGGTGCCGTCGGCCGGGCGGAGGGTGGCGAAGATCCGGTCCCAGGCCGGGGAGGTGACCAGGGCCGTCAGCTGGGCGGCGTCGAGCGGCGGGTTCGGCCGGTTCGCCGTGGCGGGCTGCCCGTTGTACTCGGTGAACTCGATCCGCCGGCCGTCCGGGGACGCCCAGGTGACCCGCCATTCCCGGCCGTTCTCGGGGTGCAGGCTGCGCAGCTTGTCGATCACCAGGACCGAGCCGTCCGGCCGGACCGTCCGGTCGCAGGAGTCCTGCGGCATGTCGGTCGGGTCCATGCAGACCGCGCTCACCTCGGGCTTGAAGTCCGTCCGTTGGGCGCTGAACATGAGGATGCTCGCTCCCGCGCCGTCGTCGAACAGCAGGGTGGTGCCGGTCCGGTGCGGGTCGGCGATCCCGCGCGAGCGGTCGGTGAGGCCCGTCACCGTGCCCTTCGGCAGCAGCTCGGTGAACAGCGCGTTCAGCTCCTGGTCGGACAGCGTCGGCAGGGCGGGGCCCGGCGGGCCGACCGGGCCGACCGGGCCGGAGGTGCCGCCGCGGACGGCCGCGAAGCCGCCGGCCCCGGCCAGCACCAGCACCGCGAGGCCGCTCGCGAGGACGGCCCGGCGGTTGCGCCGCCGCCGGCGGCCGCGCTGCTCGGCCTGCGCGGCCAGGGCGTGGTGCACCGGCTCGGGGGCCAGCTCGGCGGCGCCGCGCAGGGCGCGGGCGAAGCCGTCGGTCAACGCGTCCGCGAATGCGTCGTCGTCACTGGGCATGGCGCAGCACCGCCTTCCGGGAGGGGCCGTCGGGGCCGGTCTTCGTGCGGGATCCGTCCGTCGCCGTCCTGCTTCCTGTCGCCGTCGATCCGCTCAGGACGGCGTCGAGGTCCTCGCCCAGCACGGCGCGCAGCCGCGCGAGGGCCCGCCGGGAGCGGGTGCGGACGGCGGCACTGCTCAGCCGCAGCACGGCGGCGGTCACCTCGACGCTGCGGTCCTCCCAGAAGCGCAGCACCAGCACCGCGCGGTCCGGGGCGGGGAGTTCGGCGAGGGCGCGCAGCAGGGTCAGCCGCAGCGCCGGGTCCGGGTCGTCGACGCCGACCTCGGGGAACTCGTCGGTGACGCGCTCGGAGGCGCTGCGCTTGCGCCGGTAGGAGAGGAAGGTGTTGACCAGGACGGTCTGGGCGTAGCCGCTGGGGTTGTCCAGCCGGGATATCCGCCGCCACTTGACGTAGATCCGGCCGAGGGCCTCCTGCACCAGGTCCTCGGCGAGATGGGCGTCACCGCCGGTGAGCAGGAAGGCGGTGCGCAGCAGGTGCCGGGCGCGGGCGGCGACGAAGTCCGGGAACTCCGGCCAGGGTGGTTCGGGCGACGCTGCCGCACGCGATTCTTGATCCATACCTTGGTAACGCGGTGGGCCCGGCATCGTGTGACAGTCCGTTCGCCGGGGGTTCGTCAGGCCTTCGTCGGAGCGCCGTCGGAGCGCCGGCCGGGCGCCGTCAGGGCGCCGGGCTCGGCTGCCGGGCCCGGCGGGAGCCTACCCGGGGCAGGGCGGCGGTGCCGAGGGCGAGCCAGCCGGCGGCGAGCAGCCAGCCGCCGAGGACGTCCAGGGGCCAGTGCACGCCGAGGTAGATCCGGCTGAGGCCGACGGCCGCCGCGAACAGCAGGGCGCCCGCGACGGCGGCCCTGGTGGCGGCCGGGTGGGCGCGGGTCACGGCGAGGGCGAGCAGGCCGGCGCAGAGCGCGGAGGTGAAGGAGTGGCCGGACGGGAAGGAGAAGCCGGAGGCGGCGGTGGCCCAGTCGGCGTGCGGTGGGCGGGGGCGGGCGCAGGCCGCCATGAGGCCGTAGCGCAGCAGTTGGCCGGCGAGCAGCCAGAGCAGCGGGGCGAGCAGCAGCAGGACGGCCCGGCGGGTGGGGCGCGGGGCGGGCAGGGCCCGGACGGTGACAGCGCCGGCGGCCAGGGCGAGCAGGTAGGGCACCGCGCCGGTGCCGAGCGAGGTGACCGCCGCGGCGGCCGTCCGGGCGGCGGACGGCCGGTGGGCGGTGCTCCAGTCGGCGGCGTCCCGCTCGAAGCCGTACGGTGCCCAGCCGTGCTCGGCCAGCAGGGCCGCCAGGGCCGCGAACAGCAGCAGCGCGGCCGCGGCCGCGGCCGCCCACCGGCGGGGCCGGGCGGTCGGCGGGTGGTCCATCGTGGCGGGCGCCCTTCCTCGGGAGACGGGGGTGCGGGCTCGCGCCCCGCGGCCGGGGCGGTCAGCCCGCCGCCATCGGACGGTACATGCCGATCGAGTCGTGGGTCGCGGTGTCCTTGAAGCCGAACCGCTCGTAGAGGAGGCGTGCGGGCCCGTCCGCGATCAGCGAGACGTAGGCGGTGGCGGGTGCCCGGCGGTCCAGTTCCTCGGTGAGGGCGGCCATGATGCGCTTGCCGAGGCCGCGGCCCTGGTGGGCCGGGTGGACGCAGATGTCGACGATCTGGAACGCGGTGCCGCCGTCGCCGATGATCCGGCCCATGCCGATCGGCTCGCCCTCGTGGTGCAGGACCACGCCGTACCAGGTGTTGGGCAGGCCGATCGCGACGTCCTCGGGGGCCCGGTCGGAGAGGCCCGCGTCGGTGCGCAGGCGGCGGAAGACCTCGACGGTGGGGACACCCGGGTGCAGCTCGTAAGGGTCATTCGTGCTTGTCATGCATTACATCGTACAGGTCGGGTGCGACGGGTCCCCCTCCCGGCGCGCGTGCCCGAACCCTCCGGTCCGCCGCCGCCCGTCCGCACGGCGATCATCCTTGACGGAGCGTCGGCGGGTGGCGGAAAGCCCGGATCCGGCACCTCGGGGAGCCGGACCCGGGCCCCGGAGACCCCGGGGGGGGGAGGTGCCCGGAGGTGGTCGGAGGGCTCGCCGTACCATGTCCGACCTGTGGGTTTCGTCAGGGCGTGGAGGGGACGGGCGGGTGGCCAGGGTCGAGTGGGCCGGTGGGCTGGGACGGCTGGTGGGCGCGGCGGCCGAGCTGGGGGAGGCGGGCCGGCAGGCGGTGCTGCGCGGCGGGCGGTCCGCGGCGGGCGGGCGCTGGGCGCTGGCGGCCCTGGGCTCGGTGGCCCCGCCTCCGGTGCCGGCCACCGAGCCGTGGAAGCTCGCGCTGGGCACGCTGATCGGCCGTCACCCCCGGACGCCGGCCGTGGCGCACAAGCTGCTCGGGCTGCTCGACGGCTACGGCGCGGTGCACCTGGGGCCGGTGCGGGTCGGTTTCGACGGTGAGGAGGTCGAGTGGGACAAGGTCGTCGAGATCCGTACCCGCAACGCCTTCGAGGTGCTGACCACCAGTGCCCTGGAGCAGGACGTGGACCGGATCCGCGAGTTCCTCCCGCCGGTGCCCGGCCGCAAGTGGGCGGTCACCAAGGCGGGTGAGGCGCTGGCCACGGTCGTCCTCGCGGCGCTCGAACGCGGCTCGGTCGACCAGCGGCTGGACGAACTGACCGTTCCGGCCCAGATCGTCCACCGCGGCCTGCTCGGCCGGCCGCGCACCCTGGACGCGGGCTGCTTCGCCGCCGCCGCGCTGGTGATCGTCGGTCAGGCCGGGGAGAGCCTGATCGCGACCGCCCGGCAGCGGGGCATCCCGGTCCGGCCCGCCGAGGCCATGACCGAGGCGGACCGGGCGGAGCACGTCGCGGTGCTGCGCGAGCGCACCGACGCCGTCGCCCGGCTGCTGGGCCGGATCGAGCAGGGCGATCCGGAGCAGTCGGGGCGGCCGGAGCAGTTCGAGCGCCCCGAGCGGCCGGGGGAGCTGCCCGCGGTCTCCCTGGACAAGGCTCCCCCGGCTGCGGCTGCGGCCCGGGGCCTGTCCGATCCACAGCCCCGCCCGGCGGGATGATCCGACTCTTGGACGGTGTTGCGGCGACGGTGGGGGAGGAGCCCGAGGCGGCGGAAGCGACGGCGGTGACCGGGACGGTGTTCCGTGGCGAGGAGCTGCCCGCGAGCGAACGCTTCGACTGCTGGCGGGAGTTGCTGGAACGGACCCGGGCCTGCGAGGCGACCAGCGCCCACGCCGGCGACTTCCGGGCGGAGCTGCGGCGGGCCGAGCTGGGCGAGGTGGTCCTGCTCGGGACGTCGTTCCCGTCGGTGCGCTTCCGGCGGACGGAGCGCATGGTGCGCCGGGCCGACACGGGCGTCTACCACCTGTCGTTCCTCCAGCAGGGCACCATGGCGCTGGCCCGCGGGGCCGGCCGGACGGAGACCCTCGGGCCGGGCTCCCTGCACCTGGTGGACAGCTCGCACCCGTACGACCTGCGGACCTTCGGCGGCCCGACCGACGGGGGCACCGTCCCCCGGCTCTCCGGGGTCGGCGTCGACTTCCCGGCCGAACTGCTGCCGCTGCCGCCGCACCGGCTGCGCGACCTGCTCGGCCGCGCCTTCTCCGCCCGGGAGGGCTCGGCGGCGCTGCTGTCGCAGTTCCTGGTCGGGCTGGACCGGCAGGCGACGGCGCTGCGGCCGGCCGAGGCGGCCCGGCTGGGGACGATCGTGGTCGACCTGGTCGCCGCCTGGGTCGCCGGGGAGCTGGAGGCCGAGGCCGCCGTCCCGGAGGAGACCCGGCACCGGGCTCTCGCCGAGGCGGTGCGCGCCTTCGTCCGGCGCAACCTCCAGGACCCCGACCTCACCCCCGCGACGATCGCCGCCGCCCACCACGTCTCCGTCAGCCACCTGCACCGGGTCTTCACCCGGGAGGCGCCGGACGGCGAGACCCTCGCCGCCTGGATCCGCGGCCAACGCCTGGACCGCGCCCGCCGCGACCTCGCCGACCCCGCCCAGCGCACCACCGCCGTCCAGGCCGTCGCGGCCCGCTGGGGCTTTCCCCGCGCGGACGATTTCAGCCGGGCCTTCCGGGCCGCGTACGGGCTCCCGCCCCGTGAGCACCGCTCCCGGGCGCTGGCCGAACGGGCGGCCGAGGGCGGGTGAGCCCGGCTGGGCCGGGTGCGGCCGCGCGCGGTGGGGTGCCGCCGGGTGGGCCGGGTGCGGTCGGACGGTCGGCGGGCCCGGTGGTGCTACTCGGAGCGAGCGGGCCGTCGGGGTGCCCGGTGGTGGTGGCCGGAGGAACCCTGGCCGTCACGGTCGGTGGCCGTCCGGCCGCCACCACCGGTGCTCCGACCGCCGCCGCCGGTGCCGCGGGCGCTGCCGGAGCCGGGGGAAGGACGGCCGCGTCGGCCGTGACCCGCCGACGGGCCGCGGCGCGACCGCTCGACCACGGGGTCGGGCACGGTGACGGGCACGCCGCTGGGCACCCGGGCCCCGGTGATCCGGGCCAGGTCCTCGTCACCGGCGGTGACCCTGGTGGTGACGGGCGTGATCCCGGCGGTGCTCATCATCCGGACCGTCCCGCGGCGCTGCTTGGGCAGCACCAGCGTGACGACGGTGCCGGACTCCCCGGCCCGGGCCGTGCGCCCGCCCCGGTGCAGGTAGTCCTTGTGGTCGGTCGGCGGCTCCAGGTTGACGACGAGGTCGAGGCCGTCGATGTGGATGCCCCGGGCGGCGACGTTGGTCGCGATCAGCGCGGTCACCTGGCCGGTGCGGAACTGCTCCAGGGTGCGGGTGCGCTGCGCCTGGAGCTTGCCGCCGTGCAGGGCCGCGGCCCGCACCCCGGTCGCCAGCAGCTCCTCCACCAGCCGGTCCGCGCCGTGCTTGGTCTCGGTGAACATGATCACCCGGCCGTCGCGGGAGGCGATGTGGGCGATCGTGGCGCCCTTGTCGTAGTTCTGCACGTGCAGCACGTGGTGCTCCATCGTGCCGACCGCCCCCGCGGCCGGGTCGACCGAGTGGGTGACCGGGTCCGTCAGGAAGCGTCGCACCAGGCCGTCGACCCCGCGGTCCAGGGTCGCGGAGAACAGCATCGTCTGGCCGCCCCGGTCGATCTGGTCGAGGATCTCGGTGACCTGCGGCAGGAAGCCCATGTCGGCCATCTGGTCGGCCTCGTCGAGCACCGTGATGCCGACCTGGTCCAGTCGGCACTCGCCGCGCAGGACGAGGTCCTTGAGCCGGCCGGGGGTGGCCACCACGATCTCCGCCCCCCGGTTCAGCATCCAGGCCTGGCGGCTGAGCGAGGTCCCGCCGACCACGGTCGCCGTCCGCAGCCGCAGGGCGCGGGCGTACGGGGTGAGGGCCTCGGTGACCTGCTGGGCGAGCTCGCGGGTGGGGACCAGCACCAGGACCAGCGGACAGCCCGGCTCGGCCCGGCGCCCGGCGGTGCGGGCGAGCGCGGCGAGGCCGTACGCGAGGGTCTTGCCGGAGCCGGTACGGCCCCGGCCGAGGACGTCGCGGCCGGCCAGCGAGTTGGGCAGCGTCGCGCCCTGGATCGGGAACGGCGTGGTGACGCCCTGGCGGGTCAGCGTCGACAGCAGCGGCTGGGGCAGGTCCAGCTCGGTGAAGGACTCGACCGCCGGCAGCGCCGGGGTGGAGCTCTCCGGAAGTGCGAACTCGCCCTGTCCGGCGGGGCTTTGGGGGGTGTTCCGGCCGACGGGGCGGCGGCCCCGGAAGGGCCGGCCGGCGGAGCGGGAAGCGGTGGTGGGGCGGACGTCTGCGTCTCGGTAGGAGGAGCGACCGGAGCGGGTCATGCGGGAACCTTCCTCAGGGCGGCACGTCACGAGGAAGGCTCCGGTGGCGCGGGGCGCAGGGGAGACCGCAGGGAACGGGCCGGAAGTGTGACGGGCGGAGCGTGGACGGTCGGACCGTGCGGGGTACGTCACCGCAGTCGGCCCGCACCGCGGAGGGGCGGGCGCGCAGAACCTCGAACCGTGGGCGTTCGCGGCGGGGAACGCCGAGGGGCCCGCCCCGGGCATGTGCGCGGTGCGGGCCCCTCACCACCAGGCGAGTGCCGTGGCGGGTGAACTACAGCGGGCGAATGTTCTCGGCCTGCGGGCCCTTCTGGCCCTGCGTCACGTCGAACTCGACCTTCTGGCCCTCAAGCAGCTCACGGAAGCCATTGGCGTTGATGTTCGAGTAGTGGGCGAAGACGTCCGGGCCGCCACCCTCCTGCTCGATGAAGCCGAAGCCCTTCTCCGAGTTGAACCACTTCACAGTGCCATTAGCCATTAAAAGTCTCCTTCAAGGGACTGTCCGAGAGCACGCACGGTGCGTGCTTCGAGTCACCGCATGAAGTGCCCACCGGGGAAGAGCCGGGGAACGAAAAATGCGCCTGCAAGATCAGCAGGCGCACACAAAGTTCATGGGAACCACTACTGCAACTAAGTCGACTGTAGCAGGCTGCTGCCCCCGATGGCGGTACTTTTCGGGACGACGTCGAAATCGTGACGTCGAAATGGGCCCGAACCCGTGCTGTCGCGGCGCATACTGAATGACAAATGACGAATTTTTCAGCAGGTCGCCGCCCCCTGCCCACCAGCCCCTTCAAGCCCCGGACCGAGGCGCCGCGCAAGCACTTCGCCGTCGGGGACCGGGTCACCCACGACGGGTTCGGCCTCGGCCGGGTCATCGCCGTCGAGGGTGACGGAGACATCGCGGTGCTCGTCGACTTCGGATCGCGCCAGGAGCGCATCACCCAGCCGTACACCGCGATGTTCCGGCTCTGACCCCGGCACTCCGCCCCCGACGACGGTGCCGCCGGGCCCGCCCGGTCACCCGACGTCGCGGGCGGCGCTGCCGAGCGCCTCCAGGTTCCAGGTGATGATCCGACGGGGGTGCACCCGGACGATGTCCTTGCTGAACCGGTCGGGCGCCACCGGTGGCACGTCCACGGCCAGTACCTCCGCCCGGCCCCTGATCTCGATGCCGCGCCCCCAGCCGGCGGTGACCGGGTGGTCGGCCGGAGCCATGTCGTCCACCAGCACGGACACCTCGGGACGCGCCTGGGCGTTGCGGTACTTCCGGCTGCGGGCCATCCCGGGCCCGCCGATGTCGATGGTGCCGTCCTCGTTGAGCCGGAAGCCCACCGGGCGGACCTGTGGGCTGCCGTCGGGGCCGAGGGTGGCCAGGCGGGCCAGCAGCTGGGTGGAGAGGTACGCGCGCTCCGTCGTGGTGAAGATCATGCGAATCACCGTAGGAGCTGGAGCGCCCTTGAGGTCAAGACCCCCGAAGGCCCGGGTCCGCCGGACCCCCGACCGCGGCCCGCTGCCGGCCCGGTCGTAGCCTGAGCGGCGCAAGCCCGCATCTCAACTTTCAGGGGGAAAGCATGCGTTGGCGCACCTTGGCGACCGCCGCCCTGCTCGCCGCGGTCACCGCGACGGGTCTGGGCGCGCCCGCCGCGAGCGCGGCCGGGCCGGGGGAGCCGGGAGGGCTCGTCCCCGCCGCCGACCGCGAGGTCACCTTCACCGCGGACGGCACCACGGCCTACGGCACCCTGCACGTCCCCGCCCACCGGGCCGGGCAGCGGCTGCCCGCCGCGCTGCTGCTGCCCGGCAGCGGCCCGACCGACCGCAACGGCGACGAGCCGCCCGCGCTCACCCCGGGCACCCTGGCCGCCGTCGCCGGCACCCTGGGCACGGACGGGGTGATGACCCTGCGCTTCGACAAGTACTTCACCGGTCGCACCGGCGCCGGCGCCTACCAGGGCGACCCCGGCCGGCTCGACCTGCCCGCCTTCACCCGCCAGGCGGCCGCGGCCTACACCACCCTGCGGGACCAGCCGGAGGCCGACCGGCGCGCGCTCATGGTGGTGGGCCACAGCGAAGGCGGGCTCCAGGCGCTGCTGGTCGCCCGTACGGTCCGGCCCGCGCCGGCCGGCCTGGCGCTGCTGGCCTCGCAGGACGAGCGGCTGCTGGACCTGCTGACCGCCCAGCTCGGTGACCAGCTCGACCAGGCGGTCGCGGCCGGACAGCTCACCGAGGAGGTGGCGCGAGCGAACAAGGCGGGGGTGGCCGCCGCCGTCGCCGACTTCCGGGCGGGCCGGCCCACCGACACCGGTGCCCTGCTGCCGCCGCTGGCCGGGCTGCTGAACGCGCTGTTCGGCCCGAACAACGCCCGCTTCGTCCGCAGCGACGACGCGGTCTACCCGCCGGACGCCGCCCGGGCGGTGCGCCCCGGAACCAGGGTGACCGTCACCTGCGGCACCGCCGACACCAACGTGCCCTGCGCGACCGTGCCGCCGCTGCTCGGCGCCCTGGGCCGGGCGCACACCACCGGCCCGGGCCTGCGCACCCTGGACGGCGTGGACCACTTCCTCCACCCGGCGGGCACTCCGGTGAACGACCACGCGCTGGCCCCGGCGGTGGAGGCCGCGCTGCACGAGTTCGCCCGCCCCTGGAAGCGCTGAGCCCGGTCCGGCCGCTCGGCGGCGCCGGCCGTTCCGAGCGGCCCCGCGGGGGGTCCCCGCGGGGGGTCCCCGCGGGGGTCCCCGCGGGGGCGGGGTCAGCTCGGGCGGCTGGCGGCCAGCAGGTCGCGCAGGAGCGGCAGCAGCTCCTCCGGGTCGGCCGCCGCGAGTTCGCTGAACGCCCCGCTGGAGCGGGCCAGCACGATGCCGGCGAAGGCGGCCGCGGCGAGCTCGGCCCGCAGTTGCGGCCGGTCCACCCCCTCGGCGGTGAAGCGCTCGCGCAGCGGGTCCACCATCCGCCCGTACAGGTAGGCGCGGGAGGCCTGCTGCACCTCGGTGTTGTCGCCGGGCTGCACCGCGGCCTGGAAGGACGGGCCGGGGCCGCGCTGGGTGAGCCGCACCAGCAGGGTGCGCAGCCGTTCCTCCTCCAGCAGGTCGGCAGGGGGCTCGTTGCCGAGTTCGAGCTGGACGGTGGCCAGGTAGAGCTGGGTCTTGCCGCCGAAGTAGCGGGCGATCAACGCCGGGTCGACACCGGCCCGTTCGCCGATCTCCCGGGTGGTGGTGCGTTCGTAGCCGCGTTCGGCGAAGAGCTCCAGGGCCGCCTGGATCAGCAGTTCGCGGCTGCGGGCGGCGTCCCGGCGGCGCGGGGGCGCGGGCCCGTCGGACGGCGCGGTCACCGTTCAGTCCCCGCCCGCAGCACGGGTACCTCGCCCTCGCCGGCCACGGCGTCGGCGATGCTCTCTTCCACCATCAGCTCCTCGTCCACTCGCACCCCGTTCCGGGCGGCGGCCGCGGCACTGACCCGCGGCAGGACGATCGTAGTCAGACCGATCACCACCCAGACCGCGCAGCCGATCAGCGCGGCGTCCCGGTAGCCGCTGTCGGCGGGCAGCAGCTGCCCGGGCGCGGTGTGGGCCTGGAGCACGGCGCCGCACAGGGCGCTGCCGGTGGAGTACCCGATGGTGCGCAGCAGTTGGTTGAAGCTGACCGCGCTGCCGACCTCCTGGGCGGGCACGGCGGCGACGATCAGACCCGGCATCACGGCGAAGGTGCAGCCCACCCCGAGCCCGGCGATCCCCATCACCACCAGGTGCTCCCACAGGTGGTCGCGGGCGAAGAGGAAGGCCAGCATCGAGACGAGCGAGAGGGCGCAGCCGATCGGCAGGACGAGGGCGGAGGAGGTGCGCCGGGTGAGGACGGGCACCATCTTGCTGGACAGCAGGCTGACCGCGGAGAAGGGCAGCAGGACCAGCCCGGCCACCACGACGGAGGCGCCCAGGCCGTAGCCGGTGCCGGTCGGGGTCTGGACGTAGCGGATCACCAGGGAGATCAGCAGGTACATCCCGACGCCCGCGACCAGGCCGGCCACGTCGGCGCTCAGCACCACGGGGTTGCGCAGGCTGCGCAGGTCGACCAGCGGGTGGGCGGTGCGCAGCTCGTGCCGGACCCAGGCGGCGAGCAGCAGCACCGACAGCGCGGCCACCGTCCACAGCCGGCCGGAGGCCCAGCCCCAGCTCTCGCCCTCGCTGAGCACCAGCAGCAGTCCGACCAGGGCGAGGCTGAGCAGGACGGTGCCGGGCACGTCGAGCGGCCGTCGTTCGCGGTGCTTCGCCGCGGGCAGCACCAGGACGGCGAGCAGCAGGGCGAGCCCGCTGATCACGGCGCCGAACCAGAAGCCCGCGTGGATGCCGAAGGACTGGGCGATCAGCCCGGTGATCGGGTAGCCCAGGCCGACGCCCGCCACGGTGGTGATGGACAGCAGCGCGACCGCCGAGCGGGAGGCCGCGGCGGGCAGGGCGTCCCGGGCGGTGGCGATGGCCAGCGGGGTGAGGCCGACGCCGACGCCCTGGAGCGCGCGGCCGGCGATCAGCCACCAGAAGCCCAGCGGCAGCGCGGCCAGCACGCTGCCGAGCACGACCACGGCGGCGGCCGCCAGGGTGACGGTCCGGCGGTCCGGCCCGTCGCCGAGGCGGCCGAGCACCGGGGTGGCGATCGCGCCGACCAGCATGGTGATGGTCAGCGACCACTGGGCCTCGGCGAGCGAGACGTGGTCGACGGCGGCGATGGTCGGGATCATCGGGGCGCCGAGGCTGCTGATCACCGCCACCACGGCGCTGAGGAACACCAGGACGGGCACCAGGGCCCGCTCACGTCGCGTCGACAGGCCCGTCGGGGTCTCCATGGACGCGCCCTCCCTTGTCATAGATCGAGCGTTCGGACCGGGGGCGGTGCGCCGCCCCGGGCACCCCGGGGCACGGCCGGCCGAGGGATGTCACCAGCCGATGTCATCAGTTGATGTCTTCCGATGATGACATACCCGGAAGGGGTGGCGGGAGAGGGGTCCGGGCCCGAGCAGCTGTGAACCGGGCCAGGGCCGTCCGGGTGATAGCCCGGTCGGTCCCGGGCGGCTTCACCGGGAGCGCTCCGTCCGGGTGGTTGGCTGTCCGGCGGGCTGCGGCCGACCGGTCGTCGTCGGCCGAACGGACCGTCGGCGCACGCCCGTTCCCTTCCCGGTGGCAGGCGGCCGACGAGCGGCGCCCCGCTGACTCCCCGGGCGACTGGAGGTGGTCGGTGGACACGGCGCGCAACGGTGACGAACCGCCGGGGAAGCGGCCCCGACGGCCCGCCGCCGCGCTGGGCGCCCTCGCCCGGGCCGTCGGACGCGGCGGCGCCGCGGTCACCGCCCGGCTGTCCGGCGCGGCGGCGGCACTCGCCGGGCGGCTCGACCGCCTGCCCGCGCCGCCCGGACCGTTCCGGCCCCGGTTCTGGCGCAGCCCGATCCGCGGGCCGTGGCTGACCTCGGTGTTCGGGCTGGTGCTGCTGCTCGGGATCCCGGTGCTCTTCGTGACCGGCGCCCTCTCGTACGCCGCCTACAACCCCGACCTCGACCCGCTCAACGATCAGACGCCGGACAAGGGCGTGCTCGGCTTCTACCTGTTCGACTGGCCCACCAGCCCGTCCTGGCTGTACCGGCTCACCCAGGGCGTGCACGTGACCCTCGGCGTGGTCCTGGTGCCGGTCCTGCTGGCCAAGTTGTGGTCGGTGATCCCCAAGCTGTTCGAGTGGCCGCCGGTGCGCGGCGCGGCCCACGCGCTGGAGCGGCTGTCGCTGCTGATGCTTGTCGGCGGCGCCGTCTTCGAGTTCGCCACCGGCATCCTCAACATCCAGCTCCACTACGTCTTCCCGGGGTCCTTCTACACCCTGCACTTCTACGGCGCGTGGGTGTTCATCGCCGCGTTCACCGTCCACGTCGCGCTCCGGCTGGGCCGGATGGTCCGCGCCCTGCGGTCCCGCTCGCTGCTGGTCGAGCTGCGCACCGGCCGGACCGGCACCCGGCCCGAACCCCCGGACGCCGACGGGCTGGTGGCGCCCGAGCCCGCCCCGCCGACGATCGCCCGCCGAGGGGCGCTCGCGCTGGTCGGGTCCGGCTCCCTGGCGCTGCTGGTGGTGACCGCGGGGCAGAGCATCGGCGGCCGGCTGCGGGGCACCGCCCTGCTGGCGCCGCACAACCGGGACCGGGACTCGGGGCCGAACGGCTTCCAGGTCAACAAGACCGCGGCCGCCGTCGGCGTCACGGCCGCGCTGGTCGGGCCGGACTGGCGGCTGGAGCTCCACGGCAGCGGGCCCGTCCGGGTGTTCACCCGGGAGCAGCTGCTCGCCCTGCCGCAGCGCTCGGCCCGGCTGCCGATCGCCTGCGTGGAGGGCTGGTCCACCGAGGACCAGCAGTGGAGCGGACTGCCGCTCGCCGACCTCGCCGCCCTGGCCGGACTGCCCGACGCCGCGAACGTCCTGGTGGAGTCGGTCCAGCCGCCCGGCCCGTACACCTCCGTGGTGCTGCGGGGCAACCAGATCCGCGACCCCCGCTCGCTGCTCGCCCTGCGCGTCAACGGCGCCGAGCTCTCGCTCGACCACGGCTACCCCGCGCGGATCATCGTCCCGGCCAACCCCGGTGTGAACAACACCAAATGGGTCGGCCGCCTGACCTTCCGGACGGGGCGGGCATGACCGGGCCGAGGAGCCGCCGGGCGGCCTTCACCCGCTGGTACGGTGCCGGACCGCTGCACCTGCTGGTGCTGCTCGCCTCCCTCGCCCTGACCGGCTACGCCGTCGAGCGGCTGGTGACGGTCCGGCCGCTCGCGGTGGCGGTCTGGTTCGTCGGCGCCGCCGTCGCCCACGACCTGATCCTGCTCCCGCTGTACTCGCTCGCCGACCTCTCGGCCCGGTCCGTGCTGCGCCACCGCGCCGCGCCCGCGCCGACCGTCGGCCGGATCAACTTCCTGCGGGTCCCGGCGTTCCTCTCCGGTCTGCTGCTGCTCGTCTGGTTCCCGCTGATCCTCGACCTCTCCGCGCCCTACCCGGGCGCCACCGGGCTCTCGGAGGGCGTCTACCTCGGCCGCTGGCTCGCCGTCACCGCCGCTCTGTTCGGGGCCTCCGCCCTCGCCCTCGCCGTCACGCTGCGCCGCGCCCGGCGCCGGGGCGCCCGCGACGTTCGGGAACCGTAAGGACGTGCTTCGCCCGGTCCGCCCCGATCCGTTCCTACAGTGGTCGGGACCGGACCCCCGAGGAGAGGTTGACCAACGTGACGGTACATCAGGAGAGTTCCCGGGCCGAGCTGGGCGTGATCGGCGGTTCGGGGCTGTACGCGCTGCTGGACGAAGTGGCGGAGGTGCGGGTGGAGACGCCGTACGGTCCGCCCAGCGACGCGGTGTTCGTGGGGGAGGTGGCCGGGCGCCGGGTGGCGTTCCTGCCCCGGCACGGGCGGGGCCACGGGGTGCCGCCGCATCGGATCAACTACCGGGCGAACCTGTGGGCGCTGCGCTCGCTGGGGGTGCGGCAGGTGCTGGGGCCGTGTGCGGTGGGCGGGTTGCGGGCGGAGTTCGGCCCGGGGGCGCTGGTGGTGCCGGACCAGTTCGTGGACCGGACCTCGGGGCGGGTGCAGACCTACTACGACGGGCTGCCGCTGCCGGACGGATCGGTGCCGGGGGTGGTGCACGTGTCGATGGCCGATCCGTACTGTCCGGCGGGGCGGGCCGCGGTGCTGGGGGCGGCGCGTTCGGTGGCCTGGGAACCGGTGGACGGCGGGACGCTGGTGGTGATCGAGGGGCCGCGGTTCTCCACTCGGGCGGAGTCGCGCTGGTTCGCGGCCGACGGCTGGTCGGTGGTCGGGATGACCGGGCACCCCGAGGCCGTACTGGCCCGTGAACTCGGGCTCTGCTACAGCTCGTTGGCGCTGGTCACCGACCACGACGCGGGAGTGGGGAACGGCGAGGGCGTCACCCACGCGGAGGTGCTGGAGGTCTTCGCCGGGAACGTCGACCGGCTGCGCACCGTCCTGTTCAAGGCCCTGGAGGCCCTGCCCGCCGACCGGGAATGCCCCTGCCCGCACGCCCTGGACGGTCTGACCACCGGCCTGCCCGGTGTTCCCGGTGACTGACCGCCCGGTGCTCACCCGGACCCTGCCCTGCGCCGCCGCCCTCGCCGCCCTGGTCGCCGCCCTCGCGGGGACCGTGACCGGCGGCGGCACGCTCGCCGACCGGGCGCCGCTGTACGACTGGTACGCCCTGGACGCCGCCCTCTTCGCCCTCGCCCTGCTCCTGCTGCGGCGGGTGGAGGAGCGCCGGGTGGCACCGATCGTGCTGGCCGGGAGCGTCCTGGTCGCCGCCGTCGGGCTGCTCGCGCCGCCGCGCACCAGCGACGACGCCTACCGCTACGTGTGGGACGGGCGGGTCCAGGCCGCCGGGACCTCCCCGTACGCCCACGCCCCGGACGACCCGGCGCTGCTCCGGCTGCGCGACCCCGGCCTGTTCCCGGTCGGCGGCGGCTGCACGGCCTGGGACGAGCACCGCACCGCGGCCGGGGACTGCACCCGGATCAACCGGCCCGCCGTGCACACCATCTACCCGCCGGTCGCCGAGGCCTGGTTCCTCGCCGAGCACCCCTTCGGCGCCGGGGTGCGCGGCGTTCAGGTCGGCGGCGCCCTGCTGGCGGTCGCCACCACCGCCCTGCTGGCCCGGCGCGGCCGGCGGGCCGCGCTCTGGGGCTGGTGCCCGGGCGTGACGGTGTGGGCCGTCAACGACGCCCACGTCGACACCCTCGGCGCGCTGCTCATGGTGGCCGGGCTCGGCTGCGCGGCCCGCCACCGGGCCGGGCCCGCCGGCGCCCTGCTCGGAGCGGCGGTGGCGACCAAACTGCTGCCCGCGCTCGCCCTGCCCGGGGCGTTCTCGGGCCTGCTCGCCCGGCGGCCCGCCAAGCGCGACCTCGTCCTGACCGCCGCGGCCCTCGGCACCTTCGCCGCGGTCTACCTCCCGTACGTCGCGGCCTCCGGCCTCGGCGTCCTGGGCTACCTGCCCGGCTACCTCCGGGAGGAGGGCTACGAGCAGGGCCACCTGGAGCGCTTCGGCCTGGTGCGGGCGCTGCTGCCGGACCGCTGGGCGCCGTGGGCGGCCGCCCTGGTGCTGGCCGCGGTGGTGCTGTGGGTGCTGCGCCGGGGCGACCCGGCCCGCCCCTGGCGCGGCGCGCTGCTGGTCACCGGGACGGCCCTGCTGCTGGTCGCGCCCAGCTACCCCTGGTACGGGCTGCTGGTGGTGGCCCTGGTCGGGCTGGACGGGCGGTGGGAGTGGCTGGCCGTCCCGGCCGCCGGGCAGGTGCTCTACCTGGTGGGCGGCGAGGACGCCCAACGCACCGCCTACGGCGCCGCGCTGGCCTGCGTGCTGGCCGTCCCGGCGCTGCGCGCCCTGGCCGGGGCCCTGTCGCTCCGGCTGGTGCGCGGGGGCGGGCCGGAGATGACGAAAGTCTGACGGGACGCCCCCGCCACTGGCCCCGGACCGCCCCGACCTGGTCGAATCGTCGGGTGGACAGTACAGACGAAGAGGACCGGGGCACCCCGGTCGGGCGCCGGGTGGTGCTCGGGCTGCTCGGCCTCGGCGCGCTCGGCGTGGCCGCCGGGCCGTTCCTCCAGCGGGTGGAGTCCGGGCTGGCGGAACGCGACCCGAGCGGCCTGTCCGGGCTGCTGCCCGGCAACAACGGCTTCCGCTACTACTCGGTGGTGACCTCCGTCCCCGAGCGGACCGCCGCCGACTACACCCTCACCGTGGGCGGCCTGGTCGAGCGCCCCGCCACCCACCGGCTCGCCGACCTCCAGGCCATGCCGCAGCGGCGGCTGGTCAAAGACGTCCAGTGCGTCACCGGCTGGCGGGTGCCGGACACCCCGTTCGAAGGGGTGCCGCTGGCCCACCTGCTGGACGCCGCCGGGGTCCGGCCGGGCGCGAAGGCGGTGCGCTTCGACTGCTTCGACGGCGCGTACAGCGAGAGCCTCACCCTCGAACAGGCCCGGCGCGACGACGTGCTGGTCGCGCTGCGCCTGGAGGACAAGCCGATCAGCCACGACCACGGCGGGCCGGTGCGGCTCTACGTCGCGCCGATGTACTTCTACAAGTCCGCGAAATGGCTCTCCGGGATCACCGTCACGGACTCCGTCCAGCCGGGGTACTGGGAGGGCAACGGATACGACGTCGACGCCTGGGTCGGCCGGTCGAACGGGCGGGACGATGCACCGACGAGCTGAACTGGTCCTGCGCTTCACCCGGGCCGAGCGCTGGGTGCACCGCACCACCGCCGCGCTGATGGGCGTCTGCCTGGCCACGGCCGCCTGCCTCTACCTCGGGCCGCTGGCCGTCCTGGTCGGCAACCGGCCGCTGGTGGTCACCGTGCACGTCTGGTGCGGCCTGGCCCTGCCGGTGCCGCTGCTGCTCGGGCTCGCCTCCCGGGCGCTGCGCGCCGACTTCTCCCGGCTGAGCCGCTTCACCCCGGCGGACCGCCAGTGGCTGCGCGCCGCCCGGGCCCGGGCCGGGAGGCGCCCGGCCGGCAAGTTCAACGCCGGGCAGAAGCTGTACGCCCAGTGGACGCTCGGCTCGATGCTGGTGATCCTCGGCACCGGCCTGCTGATGTGGCTCACCCACCTCGCCCCGCCGGCCTGGCGCACCGGCGCGACCTTCGTGCACGACTGGCTGGCCGCCGCCATCGCCGTGGTGATCGCCGGGCACGTCCGGATGGCCTGGCGGGACCGCGAGTCACGCCTCGGGATGCGCACCGGCCTGGTCGAGCGCGCCTGGGCCGAGCGCGAACACCCGCAGTGGCGGCCCACCCGCCCGGAGCCGGTGCGGACGGCTGCCGGGGAACGGCAGGAGTAGCCGTCCCACCGCCGTCCCGGTAGGTGCCCCGGGGATCCCGTAGGCTCGCCCGGATGCCGTGGCGCCGGGGGTGGCGGGCGGCCCGGTCGGGTGGGGGAGCAGGCAGGTGTGGTCGGACGGTGCGCGGGCCGAGTCGGTCCTGGCGGGCGCAGCTGCCGCCTGTGACGCGCAGTTGCGGTACTGGGCCGGGCAGTTGACGGGAACGGTCGGACAGGTGGCGGCCCACCAGTTCGGCTGGTCCGGCGCCGGTGCCGGACCCGGCGCCGCGGATCCGCGGCAGGGGGGCAAGAAGGTGCGGGCGGCCCTGGCCCTGAGCTGCGCCCGGGCGGTGGGCGGGGATCCGCAGCGGGCGGTTCCCGCCGCCGTGGTGGTGGAACTGGTGCACAACCTGTCGCTGCTCTACGACGACGTGCTGGACGGCGACGCGGTCCGTCGCCACCGGGCGGCCGCGTGGGAGGTGTTCGGGCCCGCCGCCGCGACCCGGTCGGCCGACGCGCTGCTGCTGCTGGCCTTCGAGGTGCTCGGGGGCCCCGGTGCCGAGGCGGCCGGCGGTGCGCAGGCCGGCGGCGAGGCGGTGGCGGAGGCGGCGTCGAAGGCCTTGCTGGACACCCTCATCCAGCTCGCGGTGGGTGAGGGACTGGACGTGCTGTTCGAGGCGGAGCCGCGCATCGGACTGTCCGAGTGCCTGGAGATGGTGTCGGGCAAGACGGCGTCGTTGATCTCCTGCGCCTGTCGGCTGGGCGCCCTCCACGGCGGCGGGGGACCGGAACAGGTCGAGCTGCTGGCCGCGTTCGGACACGACCTGGGCATGGCGTTCCAGCTGGTGGACGACCTGCTGGGGACCTGGGGCGACGAGGCACGCACCGGCAAGCCGGTCTTCGCGGACCTGCGGGCGCGCAAGCTCTCGGTGCCGGTGGTGGCCGCGATGGCCTCGGGCACCGCGGCGGGCGAGGAGCTGGCCCGCCGCTACACCGCCCCGGGCGGTCCCGACCGGTCCGGGGAGGCTGAGCTGGCCGGCCTGGTGGAGGAGGCGGGCGGCCGCCGGTGGACGCAGGAGCGCGCGGCCGGGTACGCGGACGCGGCCCGGGACCGCCTGCGGAGCCTCGCGGAGCGCTCCGGTGCGGTGCCCGAGGCCGTCGAGGACCTCGACGCGTTGTGCGGACTGATCGTCAACCGGTCCCACTGAGGCGGGCGTCCGGCCCGTCGGGGGCGGTAGGGGCGGTGGGGGCGTCGGGGGCCGTGGGGGCGGACCAGGGCGGCGGGGTGTCGAGGATGTGCCGGCGGCCCTGCCGGAAGAGCGCGGCGTCCACCTCCTTCAGGCGGCGCAGCTCCGACGGCTCGTACAGGGCGTGCACCTCGGCCGGTTCGGCGTCGTGCCCGGCGGCCTCCAGCAGCGCGTTCGCCGCCGAGCGGCCGCTCTGGTTCGCACCCTCCATGGTGGCCAGGTTCACCGGGCAGCGGACGAAGTCCCCGGCCATGAACAGGTTCACCGCGGCCGTCCGCGCCTGCGGGCGCAGCGCCCAGGAACCGGTGGTGTTGATCAGCAGGGCCTCGTCGTTGGTGGCGGGCCCGGGGCCGTCGAGGTTCTTGACGGCCGGGTCCAGGTACCAGGAGTGGAGCAGGCCGTCGTGGAGGGTCCGCCGACGGCCGTCGTTCAGGGCGTCGGCGAGCTGGGCCCAGACCTCGGCGGCGACCTCGGCCCGGGTGCACTCACGGGCCGGTTTGCCGTGGAGGATGCCGGGGGTGTCCCAGGAGGAGATGTCCACCGACAAGCAGTCGGCCACCGTCCCGTCGCCGTAGGTCGCGGCGAAGTCGGTGTCCCAGAACTGCGCCTGGCTGATGGAGGTCAGGGCCCACGGGGAGTCCTGGTAGATGACGTGCCCACGGGTGATCGGGGTGGGTTCGGTGAGGTAGAACTGCAGGCCGACCATCCAGTCGGTACGCAGGTCCGCCGTCCGTTTCAGCTCCGGGTCGGCCTCGGCCAGGCCGCGTGCCAGCAGCGCCCCGATCCGGTCGACCGGGAGCGCGCACACGTACCAGTCGGCGTCCGCCTCCCGGCGCCGGCCTCCCGGACCGCGCAGCACCGCGCCCGCCACGGTGCGGCCCCGTACCGTCAGGCCCTCCACCCGCCAGCCGAGTTCCAGCCGCACCCCCAGCCGCGCCAGGTGCCGGACCCACGGGTCGATCCAGGCGGTGCTGGTCGGGCCGTTCAGGACCCGGTCGGCGGCCTGGGCCCCGCCCCGGCCGAGGAAGCCGTAGCCGAAGGCCTCCAGGAACCCGCCGACGGTGTGGGCGCTGCACTCCTCCGCCCTCGCCGCCACCACCGTGCGGGTCGCCCCCACGACGCACACCTTCCGGTACTCCTCGGAGGCGCCGTCGGCGGCGGTGAAGTCCCACCAGGACGTCTGCTCCCACT
Organism: Kitasatospora sp. NPDC059160; assembly: GCF_042755465.1. Taxonomy (NCBI): domain Bacteria; kingdom Bacillati; phylum Actinomycetota; class Actinomycetes; order Kitasatosporales; family Streptomycetaceae; genus Kitasatospora; species Kitasatospora sp. NPDC059160. The sequence continues at coordinate 22,953 of NZ_JBHZCN010000039.1, forward strand.
GCCCCAGCCGCCGCTGCGCGCTGCTGGTCATGTAGACCAGCATCCGGTTGGCGAAGTAGAGCAGTTCCTCGTTCAGTTCGCCCTCGGCGCCCAGTTTCATGCCCCGGGCCCGCAGGATCTGCAGCGGGGTCCGCGGGCCGGCGGACAGGGAGACGTCGGCGACCGTCTCCCCGACCCGTCCCGACCGGGCGGACAGCATCTCCGGAGCCTCCCGGAGGTTGCCCTCGACGCCCGAGGGCGAGCCCTGGAGCGGGATCCGCCGCATCGTGTCCGGCAGACTCCGGTAGAAGCCGGGGAAGAACCGGAACCCGTGTTCGCTGGGCAGGTCGAGCCGGCCGCCGCAGCCCGTCCCGGGGACCGAGGCGCTCCGCGCCTTCCCGCCCCACCCGGAGGGCTCCACCACGGTGACCTCGAAGCCGCGCTCCGCCAGCTCCATGGCCGCCGTCAGGCCCGCCACCCCGCCGCCCAGCACCATGACCGTCCGGCCCGAACGCCCTGCCACCCCGCACCCCGTCCCGGCCCTACGGCCGCTCACCCGATCCGACTTGGTCCGCCCCTGCGGTGCTCACCGGTGGCCCGGGCGCCGCCCCGGTCGGGGAAGCAGCAGCCCCCAGACGTCGCGTTCGGCCGTGGCGGACCAGACCATGTCGCCGTGGCCGTAGTCCGGGACCACCCGGTAGTCGACCTTGGCCCCGCTCCGGTCGATCAGGCGGGCGCCGAGGTCGTGGTCGCCGCGGCCGAACTCGGCGTTCAGCCAGACCACTTCGGCCCGGATCGCGGCCCAGTCGAGCAGCTCGGGTTCGGCCCGGTCGGACCAGAGCGCCGCCAGGTCGCGCAGCAGCGCGGTCGGCTGGAGGCCGCTGCCGAGCCGGGCGACCGCCTGCTGCCAGACCGGGAGCGGGGAGTGGGCCAGGGCGAAGCGGTCCTCGGCGGGGGCCGCGCCGAAGGTGTAGCCGCCGGTGCTGTGGCCGCGGTGGTGGATCCAGTTGGTCGGGCCGGGCAGGTCCCGGGTGCGGGTGAGCGCGTAGTGCAGCAGCCCGAGGTTGCTGAACGGTGCCGCGCCGTCCACCGGCCGGGGCAGCCCGCTCGGGGCGTCCGGGGCGGTGCTCGCACGGGCGAACAGGCCCTTGAGTCCGGGGTCGACGGTCCACTCGCCCGCCGTCAGCCGCTGTTCGAGCAGCTCGTGCAACTCCTCGGCGCGGGCCAGCAGTTCCGGCTCCCGCTCCCGGTCGTACGGGCCGGTGGTGTCGAGCACCAGCACCCGCCGCGGGCCCTCGCCGCCGAGCCGGGCGGCGGCGGTCAGGGCGAGCGCGGCCCCGGCCGAGTGGCCGAGCAGCTCGTACGGCAGGCCGGTGACGGAGCAGGCGGCGGTGACGACCCGTTCGAGGTCGGCCAGCTGCCCGTCCAGGCCCCAGTCGGCGCACCGGGGGCCGATCCGCTCGGGGGTGAGCGCGTCCTCGCGCGGGGTGGTGCCGAGCACCAGGCAGCCGTGGTCGGCGAGGAAGCGGGCGAGGCTGCGGCCCTGGGCGGTGCAGTAGTTGGCGGCGACGTTGAGACCGCCGCCCGGCAGCAGGTGGGCCACCCGGTCCGCCGTGCGCGGGTCGCCGAGGACGTCGACGGTGAACCGGTCCCCGGACGGTCCGACCGGGACGGTGAGCCGGTGGTGGTCGCGGTCGATCCGTACCACCGCCGGGTCGTCGCACCCGAGTGCCGCCGCCAACTCCCCGACGATGTCGCTGCCCACCGCTGCCCCCTCCTGTGCCCGGCCGCCCGGGACGCCGGACGGTGCGCACCAGTGTGACGCATGGTCCGGACGGGCTCGCAGGTCGGCCGGTCGGCCGGTCGGTCGGTCGGTCGCCCGGGGGCTCCGGGGGCGGCTCAGCCCTTGCGCAGGGCGAGGAAGCGGCGGCCGTGCGAGGTCCAGCGCTCCGCCTCCGCCAGGCCCGCGGCGCGGGAACGCCGCAGGGCGGCGGCCGTGCCGAGCCGGGCCCAGGGGAAGGCCGGGCCGAGCCGCCCGTCCGGTCCCTCCACCCGGACGACGGCCCGCTCGTCCACCTCCTCCGGTTCCACCTCCACCAGCAACAGCCCGTCCGGGGCGAGGAGTTCGGCGCTCCGGCGGAGCAGTGCGTCCGGGTCGCCGCCGATGCCCAGATTGCCGTCGGCGAGCAGGGCGGCGCCCCAGCGGCCCTCGGCGGGCAGCCGGTCGAACACCGAGCGGCAGAGCGCGGCGCCGCCGAGGCCCACCGTGCGGGCCACCGCCGCCCTGGTCACGTCCACGCCGAGCGCGGGCACCCCGAGGGCGAGCAGCTCCGCGACCAGGCGGCCGGGGCCGCAGCCGAGGTCCAGGACGGGCGCTGCGAGCCGGGCGCAGCGCCGCAGCAGGCTGTGGTCGGCGCCGGCCGCCGGGGCGCACCAGCGCTCGATGTCCAGGTGCAGCCGCCGGCCGTCCTCGCGGCGCAGCCAGAGCGGGCCGAAGCCGGTGCGGACGGCCTCGGCGAAGGGGTCGTCCACCCACGGCGCGGCGAGGCTCAACCCGCCACCTCCGGAACGGGGTCGAGGGCGCGCAGCCGGGCGGCGAAGCGGCTGTGCGGGGCCTGGTCGGCGACCAGCCGGGCGTCCTCGACGGTGTCCACGTCGGTCAGCCCGGGCAGCCGGTGGACGGTCAGTCCCGCCTGCGCCAGGCGGTGCAGCAGGGCCGCGCCGGTGCCGGGGGTGGACATCGGCACGCCGTGCAGCAGCCGGGCCGCCAGCCGCTCGCTCGGCCGGGCCAGGCCCAGGGCCCAGAACCCGCCGTCGGCCGCCGGGCCGTACCAGGCGTCCAGGCCCGGCCGCCGGGCGGCGGACAGCGGCTCGGCCAGTGCGGCCGGGTCCAGCTGCGGGGTGTCCATGCCGACCAGCAGGGCCGGGGCGTCCGGGGCCAGCCGGGCGGCGTGGGCGAAGGCGGCGGCCAGCCGGCGGTCCAGGCCGCCGGCGCACTGGGGGACGACCTCCCAGCCCGGCGGCAGCCAGCCGCCCGGCTCGCCGTCCAGGACCAGCAGCCGCCGCCCGGCGGGCATCGCGGACAGGGCGTGCAGGGTGTCGGTCAGGGCGGCCTCGGCGAGCGCCGCGGCCTGCGCGGGGGTGCACGGTGGGGTGAGCCGGGTCTTCACCCGGCCGGGCACCGGCGCCTTGGCGATCACCAGCAGGGTCGGCGGCGGCGCCGCCAGCACCGCACGCATGTCGCGGACGGCCTGCCGGGTGCCGCGCAGGGTGCCGGTCACCTTCGAGCGGCCCGCGCGCGGCAGGTAGTCGACCGGGGTCTCGGCGATCCGCAGCCCGGCGGCCGAGGCCGCGAGCACCATCTCCAGCGGGTAGCCGGAGCGCCGGTCGCCGAGCCCGAGGGCCAGCAGCCGTTCGCGCCGGGCGGCCCGCATCGGGCCGAGGTCGTGCAGCGGGGCGCCGGTGCGGGCCCGCAGCCGCCGGGCCAGCACGGCGTTGGCGAGCCGGGCGTGCACCGGCCAGGCGCCGGCGGTGGCGGGTCGGCGGCGCCCGAGGACCAGGTCGGCGGTGCCGGCCAGCACCGGTCCGGTGACCCGGGGGAGTTGGGCGGGGTCGAGCGAGCCGTCGCAGTCCAGGAAGCAGACCAGTTCGGCGGTGGCGGCGAGCAGCCCGGCGTGGCAGGCGGCGCCGAAGCCGCGCCGGGGCTCCTCGACCACGGTCGCGCCGAGCGAGCGGGCCAGTTCGGCGGAGCCGTCGCGCGAACCGTTGTCCACCACGACGGCCCGCCAGCCGGCCGGGATGCGTCCGAGCACCCAGGGCAGGGCGGCGGCCTCGTCCAGACAGGGCAGTACGACGTCGACGACCGGGGCGAGGGGGAGGGGAGGAGTCACGCCGGTCACGCTAACCGCGCCGGGCGGTGGCGGAGCCGAGCCGCGCCCTTACGGAAGTACGACGTCCGGGCGGTGCGCCCCGTTCGGGGGACGGCCGGGCGATGGCCGGGGGCGGCTGGGGGACGGCCGGGGAGCCGCCCGGCCGCGCGGCGGATCTTACGGAACTCGGACGTGCCGTCCGGGTGGCCACCGTCGGCCGCCGTCGGCTCGTATCCTCGGCGAGGTGAACGAGAGCCCCACCGCCGCCGCACCGGCGCCCGCCGCCGGGCCGATGCCTGCCGCCACCGCATCGGCGCCTGCCGCCACCGCTCCGGTGACCCGGCCCGGCCGCATCCTGGTGGTCGACGACGACCCCACGGTGGCCGAGGTCGTCGCCGGCTATCTGACCCGCGCGGGCCACCACGTCGACCGCGCCGCCGACGGCCCCCGGGGCCTCGCCCTGGCCCGTACCGCCCCCCGCCCGGACCTGGTGGTCCTGGACCTCATGCTGCCGGGCATCGACGGCCTGGAGATCCTCCGCCGGCTGCGCACCGACCCGGACGGCGCCGAACTGCCGGTCGTGCTGCTCACCGCCAAGGGCGACGAGACGGACCGGATCCTCGGGCTCGAACTCGGCGCGGACGACTACGTCACCAAGCCGTTCAGCCCGCGCGAACTCGTCCTGCGGGTCCAGTCGGTGCTGCGCCGCTCCCGGGCGGGCGCGGCGGGCGCGGCGGGCTCGGCGGGCACGGCGGACGCGGCGGACGCGGCGGAAGGGCCGGGCGGTGGGCGGCTGGTCTCGGGCGACATCGCGCTAGACCCGCAGGCCCGCCGGGCGTACCGGGGCGGACGTGAACTGGCGCTGACCCTAAGGGAGTTCGACCTGCTGGCGTTCCTGCTCCGGCACCCGCACACGGTGTTCTCCCGGCAGGAGCTGATGGAGCGGGTGTGGGGCTGGGACTTCGGCGACCTCTCCACGGTGACCGTCCACGTGCGCCGGGTGCGCGAGAAGATCGAGGACGACCCGGCCGCGCCGAGGCTGGTCGCCACGGTCTGGGGCGTCGGCTACCGCTACGACCCGGCACCGGCCGAGGGCGCGGGGACCGGCCGGAAGGGCGGCCCGGCGTGAAGGACCTGCTGCTGATCGCGCTGTTCGCCGCACTCGGCGCGGGCGGGGCGGGCCTGCTCGGCTGGGCGGCCGTCCGGCTGCTGCGCCGCCGCTCGCTCGCGCTGTCGCTGTTCTGCGTCGCCGCCGTGACGGTGCTGGCGGTCACCTCCGGGACCTTCGCGGTGGCCCAGGCGATGTTCCTGTCCCGGCACGACCTCGGAGTGGTGATCACGGTGCTGGCGATGGCCGCGGTGGTCTCGCTGGCCACCGCCGCGCTGCTCGGGCGCCAGGTGGTGGCCGGGAGCCGGGCGCTGACCGCGGCCGCCCGGACGGTCGGCAGCGAGGGCGGGTTCGCCGCGCCCGAGCGCCCACTCGGTCTGGAACTGGCGCAGCTCGGAGCCGAGTTGGCCGCCACCAGTGCCCGGCTGGCTGAGTCCAGGGCGCGTTCGCAGGCCCTGGACACCTCCCGGCGGGAGCTGATCGCCTGGATCTCGCACGACCTGCGCACCCCGCTGGCGGGCCTGCGCGCCATGGCGGAGGCCCTGGAGGACGGCGTCGCCGAGCGCCCCGAGGAGTACCTGCGGCGGATGCGGACCGAGGTCGAACGGCTCACCGGGATGGTCGACGACCTCTTCGAGCTCTCCCGGATCCAGGCGGGCGCGCTGGCCCTGTCGGTGTCCCGGGTGTCCGTGTACGACCTCGTCGACGAGGCGCTCGCCGGGGCCCACCCGCTGGCCCGGCAGCGCGGGGTCCGCCTGGAGGGGGGTCCGGTCGCCGCCGAGCCCGTCGAGGTGGACTCCGGGGAGATCACCCGGGTGCTGGGCAACCTGCTGGTCAACGCGATCCGCTCGACCCCCGAGGACGGCGTGGTCGCGGTCTCCGCCCGCCGGGAGGCGGACGAGGTGGTGCTCGCCGTCACCGACGGCTGCGGCGGCATCCCGGAGCCGGACCTGCCCCGGGTGTTCGAGACGGGCTGGCGCGGCAGCGCCGCCCGCACCCCGCCGCCGGCCGGCCCGGGCGGCGCCCGGGAGCGGGGCGAGGGCGGCGCCGGACTCGGGCTGGCCATCGTCCGGGGCATCGTGGAGGCCCACGCCGGACAGGCCCGGGTCCGCAACGTCGCCGGGGGCTGCTGCTTCGAGATCGTCCTGCCGGCCGCCCGGGGCTGAGCACCTCCGGGGGCCGAGCCGACCGGGTCCGCTCAGGCCCGCTGCGCCGCCGCCGCGAACTCCACCATCCCGTCGGCGAAGCCCACCCGGGCCCGCCAGCCCAGCTCCGCGCGCAGCCGCGCGGAGTCCGCGGTGATGTGCCGGACGTCCCCGAGCCGGTACTGCCCGGTCACCACCGGCGCCGGCCCGCCGTGGGCGGCGGCCAGGGCCCCGGCCATCTCGCCGACCGTCCGGACCTCGCCGCTGCCCGTGTTGTACGCCCGCACGCTGCCCGGGGCCCGGTCGCCGACCGCCGTGAGCGCGGCCAGGTTGGCCGCCGCGACGTCCCGGACGTGGACGAAGTCCCGGCGCTGCCCGCCGTCCTCGAACACCCGCGGCGCCTCGCCCCGGGCCAGCGCCGAGCGGAACAGCGAGGCCACCCCCGCGTACGGGGTGTCGCGCGGCATCCCCGGCCCGTACACGTTGTGGTAGCGCAGCGTCAGGAGCCGGCCCCCGCAGGCGCGGGCCCAGGCGCCGGACAGGTGCTCCTGGGCGAGCTTGGTGGCGGCGTACACGTTGCGCGGGTCGGCCGGGGCGTCCTCGGCGACCAGGCCGGGGCGCAGCCCGGCGCCGCACTCGGGGCAGGGCGGCTCGAAGCGTCCGGCGTCCAGCTCGCCGGGGTGCCGGGGGCCGGGGGCGACCTCCCCGTGCTCGGGGCAGCGGTAGCGGCCCTCGCCGTAGACCACCATCGACCCGCCGAGGACGAGACTGCGCACCTCCGCCCGGGCCATGGCGGCGAGCAGGACGGCGGTGCCCAGGTCGTTGCAGCCCGCGTAGGCGGGCGCGTCGTCGAGGTCCAGGCCGAGCCCGACCATGGCGGCCTGGTGGCAGACCGCGTCCACCCCGGCCAGCGCGGCCTCGACGGCCTCCGCGTCCCGGACGTCCGCGTGCCGGAAGTCGACGCCGTCCGGCAGCGCGGGGACCGCCCCGGTGGGGTGGACGGCGGGCAGCAGCGCGTCCAGGACGCGGACTTCGTGGCCCGCCGCCGCGAGGGCCCGTACGACGGCCGAACCGATGAACCCGGCGCCGCCGGTGACCAGAATCCTCATGACCGGGGACGCTACCGCCCGCGGCCCCGGCGAACGGCCGATCCGGCGTCCGTGTCACGCTTCGGTAAGGAACCGCGTGGGGACGCCCCGGTCGACCGTGAGGTAGCGCTGGGTAGAGATGACATGTACGCTGCGTGTCGCCGGATGAACAGTCGACGGGCCCGGCCGTTGCTCCGTGGGGGGAGTCACGCCCAGGCCCGGTCGCCGGTCGGGGCTCGGTCGCGCTCGTGGGGGAGTTGCGGCCGGGCCCGTATCCGGTTGTCAGTACTCTTCCCGCCGGCCCGCCCCACCAGACCTGACAACCGTCCAGCGGGCACCCGGTTCCAGGCGCATCCGTCCAGAACGGCCGCCCGGCAGCCCGGAGTTGAACCGTCCCCCGCACGCGGGCCGTTCAGCCGCGGGCGGCGGCGATCCGCTGCCGGAGCGCGCCGCGGCCTCCCGCGTTGCTGTCAGCCCGCCTTCCAGGCGAGGGGCTTGCCGTCCTTGTCGATCCACAGCAGGTTCGTCAGCGGCTTGTCGCTCGGCGCCAGGTAGATCGCGCACTCGTGCTCGCTCTGCCCCATGACGAAGTCCTTGCCGCCCTTCGGGACGTCGCTCTCGCACTTCGGGAAGCTGCTGAGCAGGTCGACCTTGCGGGCCTGGGCCGTGTCGCTCACCATCACCCGCAGCTGCCGGTTGAAGTAGGGCTCGAAGATCCCGTTGCCACCGGTGTGGGTGTAGGTGACGTTCACGTAGTACGGCGTCTTCCCGGTCATGTCCTCCGGCTTGAGGAACTTGGCCAGGTCACCGATGTCGCCCTTGACCACGCTCGTCGGGGCGATGCTGAGCGAGATGTCGCCCTTGTCGCCGTCGTGGTAGGTGCCCTGGGCCTTCGCCCCGACCGCCGGGGCCCCCGCGAAGCGACCGCCCGCGACGGCGCTCTGGCTCGGGCTCGAACCCGGCTGAGCGGGGTCGGAGGCCTCGGATGTGACGGACGGCGCGGCCGTGCCGGCCGTCCCTCCCGCCGAGGCGGCTGACGACGGCCCGGCGACGGGGGCGTCCGCGCCGCCCTGGTCCGGCCCGCAGGCACTCAGCAGGAGGGCGAGCGCCGCGGTCGCGGGCACGGCCGAGCGCAGCAGGAGGTCGGTACGCATGAAAGGGACTCCGTGGCAGGGGTTGGCAGGAGGACAAGGACTCGGCCGCCCGCAGTGACCCGTGGACCCTCGGAGCCACCGCCGGACGCAGGCCCCATGCTCCGACAGCCGCAGCCGTCCCCGCCTGAGTACGCGTACTCAGACGCGGCCGGCGCTGCTACTCGATCACGCCAGTGCAGGTGGACGGCCGCCGGATTGTCCGTCGAGCTGTGTCGCGGCAGGTCGGCACCATCGGCTGTGCCCTTCACCCGGTCGTGTTGCGAGTTGGTACGGCTGAGGACGGCCGGAGGCCTCGTCCACGGCTCCTGACGCGACTCGATCACCTGCCCGGTCCTGGAGCACAGGTAGGCGTCGATCGACGAGCTGTGCGGGACCGGATGGATCGGGTTTCCCTCGGGCCGGGCGAACGCGTGGCCGCTGTCCAGCAGCCCGCGTCCGCGGGTCCGGCTGGCGGCGGGCAGGCCGGCGGCGGGTGGTCAGAGGCGGAGTTCCATCCGTTGTTCCACGGTGTCCAGGCCGAACTTGTGGGCCGGCCGGGAGAGGGTCAGTTCGAACCCGGCGGTCGCGTACAGGTGGTGGGCGGCGTCGAGGCCGGTGATCGTCCAGAGCAGCACGCCCTCGTAGCCGCGCTCGCGGGCCTCGGTCAGGGCGAGGTCGAGCAGCCGGCGGCCCAGGCCGCGGCCGCGGGCGACCGGGTCGAGGACCACCCAGCGCAGCTGGCCCCAGCCGGGGCGCTCCTCGGTGCGGACCAGGCCGACGGCTCCGACGACCCGGCCGTCCAGTTCGGCGACCCACAGGCGGCCGGGTGCCGCGGAGCCCTCGACGGCGCTGGCCAGCACCAACTCGGCCATGCCGGCGGCGACGTAGGCCTCCATGGTGGCGTCCATGCCGTACTCGCGGGTGTACAGGACGCCGTGCAGCGCCGCGACGGCGCCCAGGTCCCCGGGCCGGTCGGCCTCGCGGACGGTCACGGTTCCGGGTGCGGTGGTGGCCATGGCTCCATCCCCTTCCACTGAAACACTCGTTTCAGTGGAACGATAGACCACGTGTCCACCCCAGCCCCCGCACCCAGCCACCCCGCGCCGCGCCGCCCGTCGGTGCGCCGCGAGGACCTGCTCGCCGCGACCGTCCGGTACGTCGCCGAGCACAACGTGTCCGACCTCTCGCTGCGCCCGCTCGCGGCCGGGATCGGCACCAGCCCGCGCGTGCTGCTCTACCTCTTCGGTTCGAAGGAGGAACTGGTGCGGGCGGTGCTGGCGGTCGGCCGGGCCGAGCAACTGGCGCTGCTGGAACGCTCGGAGGAGGAGGGTGGCAGCGCCCGGGAGACCCTCGAACGGCTCTGGGCCTGGCTGGCTGACCCCGGACGCCGGGGCGCGCTGCGGCTGTTCTTCGAGGGGTACGTCCGGGCCTTCGGGCAGGTCGAACCCTGGCGGGACTTCGGCACCGCCTCGCTGGCGGAATGGCTCCCCCCGCTGGCCCGGGTGCTCGACGGCACCCGGGCCAACCCCACCGTGGTGCTCGCCGTGCTGCGCGGGCTGCTGCTGGACCTGCTGGCCGGTGGGGGCGAGGCCGACGCGGCACGGGTGCAGGCCGCCTGGCGGGACTTCCTGGACGCGACCCTCGACTGAAGCCGCAGCCGGGGTGCTCAGAGCATCCGGGCGGTGGTGGGGGCGTCCGCCCCCTGGCGGCGGGCGTCGCGCCGGGCCAGGCCCGGGGTCGGGCCGGTGCCCAGGACCCGGCCGGCGCCGAGGGCCAGCCAGCTGCCGGGCGGGGTGCCCTCGGGTGCGGGCGCGGCCAGCGCGGCCGCGAGTTCGGTGCCGGACGGCGCCGGTGCCGGGCCGGGCCGCCCCTCGCGCCAGCGGGCGGTGGTGCGCTCACCGCCCGAACGCCGCCGCCAGTACAGGTGCTGGGCGACGATCAGCGGCCCGAGCGCGGTCAGCAGCGGGAAGCCGCCGGACAGCGCGCCGAGGGCGAAGCAGGCACTGACGGCGCTGGTCACCAGGACGCCCGTGAGCGCGGCGGACCAGGCCGCCGCCCGGCCGTAGGCCTTCGCCGCGACCAGCGGGAACAGGACCAGCAGCAGCAGGTCACCGAGGCCGAGGCCGACCGGCCGGTCCCCGCCGGTAAGGGCCAGCATCGGCGCGAACGGCCGGTCCTGGACCTGTGTGAAGAAGCGGGCCGTGGTGTCGGTGAGCGTGGTGGCGGCCAGGTCGTACGCGGTGAGTACGGCGGCCAGCGCGGCGGTGTGCCCGGCCCGCAGGCCGCTCTGCGTCCACAGGTTGGCGACCCCGACCACCGCGACGGCGATCAGCAGGCCGCTGCCCGCCCGGGCCGCGTCCGGGTGGCCGGTGAGGGCGGCCAGCGCGGTGGCGGCGGTGCCGGCCAGGGCGGCGGCCCAGGACCACGGCGCGGCCCGCAGCCCGGCGGTGGTGAGCAGCGGGGCGAGGGTGAACTGCACGGCCAGGCACAGGACCAGGCCGAACACGGCGGAGACGGCCGCCCCGGGCAGCGCGGTGTACAGCAGCGGCGCGAGGACCACGCCGGTGCACAGCACGGCGACGTCGCCCCCGGTGTACACCCCGACCGGCGGCCGGGGCATCCGGACCCGGGCCAGGTAGCGGGCCGCGACGGCGATCTCGACGGCGACGGCGGCGCTCAGCGCGGTGAGCGCGAGGGGGCTGACGCTCATCCAACGCCTCCTGGGGTCGGTGGCGCCGGGGCAATGGCGCCCGGTGCCTCGAAGCTGTGCTCGCGCAGGTCGGCGCGGACGGGCGCGGTCGGCGGCATGGTGGCCCGGTCCTCGTGCAGCACGACGGCGGACAGCCGCAGGCCGGCCGCCGCCGCCCGCTCCTCCAGCCGCCCGAGCAGGGCGGTCGCGGGCAGCCGGGGGACCAGCAGGTGCAGCCGGGCCGGGCCGGTCGGCCCCGCGGGCCCCTCGGTGAGCGCGTACCGGGCGGGCAGCGGGACTTCGGGCTCGGCCTCCACCAGGTCGAGCACCTCGCGGGTGGTGACGGCGGTGCTCAGCGGGCCGGACCAGCGGCCGAGGATCCCGGAGGTGGCCGGCAGGTGGGCGAGTTCGCAGTCCGGCGGCCCGTCCGGGAGGCGGACCAGGTCCCCGGTGGCGTACCGCAGCAGCAGGGTGCACTCGCGGTAGGGCACGTACGGGGTGTGCACCACGGTGCCGATCCCGCCCGGGGCGGTCGGTTCCCCGCTGACCGGGTCCAGCACCTCCAGGTGCCCGAACTCGGTGGTGTGGTGCAGATGCCCCTCGGTGCAGGGGCTCGCGCCCGAGGGCAGGATCTCGGTCATCAGGTACGCCGAGGCCACGGCCGCGCCGAACACCGCCTCGGCCCGGCGGCGCAGCGGTGCGGACAGCACCTCGCCGCCGACGCTGATCGACTCCAGCCCGAAGTCGCCGTGCTGCCACTTCTGTTGCTCGGCCTCCTGGACGAGTGCGGCCAGGTAGGAGGCGGAGGTGGTCAGATGGGTGATCTGCGGCGCCCGGCCGGGCAGGCCGAGCGGGGCGGCCAGGCGGTCCAGCGCCAACGCCGGGTCGACGGTGCCGAACTGGACGAAGCCGGCGCCGGCCCGGGTGGTCGACTCCTCGGCGTAGACCAGCGGCAGGGTGGCGCGCGAGCAGCCCGCGTAGGCGATGGTGTGGCGCGGCCGCAGGCCGAGGCCGAGCACGGCGGAGATGGTGCTGAACGCGATGGCGGTCTCGATCTCGGCCCGGGAGAACCACACCGCGGTGGGGGTGCCGCTGGTGCCGGTGGTGAGCGCCATCAGGGCGGGCGAGGCGGCGGCGGAGACGAAGGCGGCGGGCAGCGCTTTCAGCGCCTGCTTGGGGGTGACCGGCACGCGCGACCAGTCCTCGGGCTCCAAGGTCGCCGGATCGAGGTCGAGTTCGGCGAACCGCCGGCGGTAGTAGGCGGTGTGCCGGACGGCGGCGCGGGCGGTGGCGCGCAGGCTGCGCCGGGCCACCTCGCGGCGCAGCTGGGGGTCGACGTGCCCGGCCCGGCCGGGCAGCAGTGCCGAGTCCTCGCCGGGCTCGCCGAACTCGGCGATGGTGTCGACCAGGTCGCGGGCGAGGCGTTCCAGGTCGCCGGGACGGATCCGGCGGTTCGTCAGAATCGCTGCGCCGTAGCGCAGTTGACTGATGGCGGTCGCGAACAAGCGGGCTCCCCGGGCCAGGGTCGGACGGTACGCCACCCGGCCCTGGCCGGGGTCGGCCGGATCAGGCCATGTGCAGGAACATCGCGGCGGTGAGGGTGCTGTAGGCGTACTTGAGGTAGTGCTTGACCATGGTCGGTTCCTCCTCCGTGCGGGCGCGCGGCCGTACGGGTCGCGCGCTGCGGTGTCGCCCGCGGCCGAGAAGTGGTCGCCGGGCAGCGGCAGTGTAGGCACGGAGCGGGGTCCCGGAACAGCCCATGTGCATGGGTAATTCCTCGGCGATTCACCTCAGTTGTCGGCGGGCGCCGGTGGAGCGGCGCCCGCCGGTGATCGACTTCCTGCTGTCACGGCAGAGTCGGTGAGGTCAGAAGTCCAGGTCGGGGAAGTCGTAGCCGTCCCACAGCGCGCGCTCGTCGTCGTGGGGCGCGTACCGGACGCTCGGTTCGAGGTCCCAGATCCGGGTGGCGCGGGAGTCGGGGGTGTAGCACGGCCAGCCCGGCCCGTCGCCGTGGGCGAAGTCCGTCCAGGCCGTCATCATCCGGTCGGACAGCCGGGTGAGCGCGGGCCGCTGCTCGGCCACGGTCTGCGCGCCGCGCGGGAACCGGTCGAGCTGCAGGCCGCCGAAGACGAAGGGCAGTTCCAGGGTGTGCGCGGCCCCCAGGTTCTGGGCGGCCGGCAGCCCGGGGACGTACGGCACGTGCCAGTCGAACTGGTAGACGTAGGTGGGCCGCCAGCGGGACTGCGCCTCGGCGAGGCGCAGGGTGGGGATCCGCTCCGTCTGGTCGGTGAGCATCGCGTTGACCACCCGGCCCTCGGGCAGCCCCGGGCGGTTCGCCGCGTACCGGTCGTACATCCGCTGCTTGCGGTCGGCGAGAACGGCGGGGAAGGTCCGGTAGCTGCTCAGCGGCAGGTCCAGCACGGACGGGTTGAACAGCGCCCAGAAGTCGGTCTCGTTCTCGGTGGTGCCGGCCATCACCTCGACGTGGCGGGCACTGCCGGCGGCGACCCGCTCGACCACCGGGCCGGGGATCAGCGAGCCGTCGATCCAGGGGCCGAAGAAGACGGCCGCGGACGGCCCGGACAGGCCGCCCTGGGCGCGTTGCTGGAGTTCCAGGACCTCGCGGGTGGTCAGCCGGTCGAGGTCCGCCACCGCGTGGATGCCGCCGGTCGTGAACACGTGCTCGGCGGCGCGCCGCGCGGAGCCGGCGGTGTGCACCAGGTAGCCCGGGCCGCTCTGCACGACGGCCCGCCGGAACAGCCGCTCCGGGTGGTCGCCCGCCAGCATCGCGCTGATCGAGACGGCGCCCGCGGACTGCCCGAACACGGTGACGTCCGCGGGGTTCCCGCCGAAGGCCGCGATGTGCCGGTGCACCCACTCCAGGGCGGCCAGTTCGTCCCGCAGGCCGTTGTTGCCCGAGCCCGCGTAGGCCGGGTCGAGGCCGCCGAGTTCCGTCCAGCCCAGGATGCCGAGCCGGTAGTCCAGGTTCACCACCACCGCGTCGCCGCGCACCGCCATCCGGCCGCCGTCGAACACCGGCTCCTCGGCGGAGTCCAGTTGGAACGCGCCGCCGTGCAGGAACACCATGACGGGCTTGTGCCCGCCCCCGGTGCGCGGTGCCCACACGTTCAGGTGCAGGCAGTCCTCGACGCCCTCCCCGCCCGCGCCCAGGTCCTCCGGGCAGCCCGGCCTCTCCTCCACCGCCCGCAGCGTGCCGCCCCACGGCTCCTGCGGCCGCGGCGGCCGGAACCGGTTCGCCCCGGTGGGCGCCGCCGCGTACGGAACCCCGAGGAAGGCGCAGCGGCCCTCCTGCGCCACCCCCTCCACCCGGCCCAGCGAGGTCACGGCGCGACACCCGTGCCCCTGCCGGCCGTCGGCCGCCAGGGCCTCCCGGGCCCCCGCCGATCCGGCCGGCGCCAACGCCAGCAGCGTGGCCGCGGCCGTCGCCGCCCACCTCTTCACCCTGTGCACGCGCACCTCCGACTCCGCACCCGCGACCCCCGGCCGGGGCCGCGACGTGACACGGCCCCAGCCTGGCGGGCGGCCTGACGCCGTGTCATAGGCGCGCGGGTGGAGCTGCCCCCCCACCCCCGGGTGGAGCGGGTGGAGGCCGACCCGGGCATGTCCTCCGGACCCGAAGGGGTGAACGGCGCTAACGTTCCGTCCGATTCCGATCACGTGCAGCGAACGAAAAGCGAACGAAAGGGGCCACCGTGTCCGACACCGCGAAGCGCCGCATCTTCTCCATGCTCGACACCGACGGCGACGGCGTCATCTCCCACTCCGAGTACCTGGCCCGGGTCGAGCGGGCCGCCGCGGCCGCCGGGCGCGACCGCCACGACCCGCTGGTCCTCGTCGCGCGGGACACCCACGAGGAGGTCTTCCGGCAGCTGTCCGCCGGCCGGGACCAGGGGGTCACCTTCGAGGCGTACAGCTCCTGGGCCGGCCACGACGCCTTCGAGGAGACCTGCCGGCCCGCGCTCGGCTCCCTGTTCGACCTCGCCGACGCGGACGGCGACGGCCGCCTGGACCGCAAGGAGTTCATCCGGCTGCGCACCGCCTCGGGCAATGCGGAGCAGGACGTCGACGCGGCCTTCGACGTCCTCGACGCGGACCGGGACGGCTTCGTCGACCGCGAGGCCTACCTGCTGGGCATCCGGGACTTCCTCACCACCGGCGCCTCCGCGCTGGCCGGCGCCTACGGCTCCGACTGATCGCCGGCGCCGACGCCGGGGAACGCCGAGCGGCTCCTCCCCAGGGCGGGGAGGAGCCGTGGCACGGGCAACGGCAGCGGGGCGGCTACTCGTGCCGCAGGGCGCCGGGGTCCATCAGGCGCAGCAGCTGCGGCAGCCCCAGGACGGTGGTGAGCAGCACCGCGGCGGCCGCGATCGCGGACATGGTCAGCATCGCGCCCCAGTCCACGGCCGCCGAGACGCCGGCCGAGTACTGCAGCAGCGCCCCCATCAGCAGGCCCGCGACGGCCGCCAGCGCCAGGCCCAGGGCCATCGGGATCAGCGTCTGCCACAGCACCGACAGCCCCAGGACGCGCCGGCGGGTGCCGACCGCGTTCAGCACGCCGAGGACGCGGCGCTGCTCCCGGAAGCGTTCCAGCTGGCCGACCAGCAGGCTGAGGGAGACCAGCAGCAGGGTGATCGCCGAACCGGCTGTCAGCAGCCGCTTGACCGCCAGGTAGGTGGGGTCGAGCGTCCGGTCGAGCGGGAACTCGGCGCGGGCCTGCGGGTCGATCGCCATCACGGCGGTGGTCAGCTGCTCCTCGGCGTCCGGCAGCCCGTCCGCGAGCGACACCAGGACGGTCGCGGGCTGCCCGCGCAGGGCGTCGGCGGGGACGGCGGCCGGGGTGAGGAGCAGCAGGCCGGCGCCGATCCGCCCGTTGGGGTCCGCGCCCTCGACGGCCGGGACGGTGGCGGTCGCGGCGGGCAGCGGGAAGGCGGCCGGTTCGCCAGAGCCGCGGAAGTAGGCGGCGTGGACGAGGGTGCCGGGCAGGACCGGTTCGCCGCCCGGCCGCTCCGGGCCCTGGACGGCGAAGGAGTCCCCGTCCCGGCAGTCCGGCAGGGTGGCGAGTTCGCGCAGCACCGCGCAGGGCGCGATCCGGACCTCGGGCAGCTCCCAGGACTTGGCGGTCGCGCTCTCCAGGGAGAACTCGGTGTACGCCGCGGCGGCCTTCACACCGGGGCTGCGGGTCAGGCGCTCGGCGAGCTGCTGCGCCCGGGGCGCACCGCCGGGGAAGGCCACCGACTGCTGGTACGCCCCGGCGGTGACCTGAGGCCGCGACCAGGACTCGTAGCGTGCGCCGATGCCGAGGAAGAGGGTCTGCAGGGCGATCGCCCCGGCGACGGCCACCACGATGCCGCTGACCGCCGCGGCGGCCGGTCCGGAGCCCAACTGGAGACGGCGGACGGCGAGTTGCCAGGACAGCGGGCCGCCGCCGGCCCGCCGGGTGACGGCCTCCACCAGCCAGGGCAGCAGGGTGCAGACACCGACCAGCATCAGCAGCACGCCGAAGGCCACGAGGATCGAGCCCCGGGTGTCGCCCACCGGGTCGAGGACGGCATTGCGCGGGAGGGCGCCCGGCCTGCTCCCCGCGGGCAGGACCAGGGCGAACACCGTCACGGCCAGCCCGGCGAGCGGCAGCATCAGCCGCCAGCCGATCCGGCGCCGGGCGGGGCCGGAGCGGCGGACCACGCCGAGCGGGTCGACGGTGGCCCGGCGCATGGCCAGCAGGGTGACGCCGATGCCCAGCAGCGGCACGACCACGGCGATCGCGGCGGCGATCGCGGGCTGGGGCGCGACGTCCTCGGGGTAGAAGCTGAACCCGGCCAAGCGGATCCGGCCGATCAGCTGACGGGCGAGCAGGAACAGCGCCACGCCCGCGACCAGGCCGAGCAGCGCGCCCACCAGGGACTCCCCGGCGGCGAGCCGCGCGGTCATCCGGCGGTCCGCTCCGCCGAGCCGCAGGGCGGCGAGCCGGCGGTCGCGCCGTTCGCCGCCGAAGCGCGCGGCGGCGGCGAGGAAGACGCCGACCGGGGCCAGCATCACCGTCAGACCGACGGCGTTGAGCAGGATCAGCTTGGGATCCATGGGCTTGGGCGGCGAGAAGTGGCCGAACTCGGTGATCCGCAGGGCGCCGGTGTCGACCGAGAGGTGGTCGCCGCCGAGCACGTACGCGGCCTGGCCGGGCCCGAGCAGTCCGGCCGCTCCGATGCTGCCGACCACCGGGTGGGGGAGGCGCTCGCGCAGCAGCCGGTTGGCGGGGTCCGCGAGCAGCTCGGCCAGCGCGGGGGAGACGACCATCTCGCCGGGCCGGGGGTAGCCGGCCACGCCCGGCGGGAGCGCCGCGTGCGGCCCCTCGGGCTGGACGATCCGGCCGCGTACGGGCGTGCCGTGGAAGGTGGTGTCGGCGACCGCGATCAGGACCGTCCGGTCCCCGGGGGCCGGCAGCGCCTCGTCGTCGAAGGTGTCGTTCTGGGTGTACAGCCGCTGGTCACGGTGGTGCACGATGCCGGGGAAGGAGGCGGTGAACAGCAGCATGGCCACGCCCAGCCCGACGCCCAGGGCGGTCAGCAGCAGCCGGCCCCAGCCGTCCCGCCCGCTGGTGACGGCCAGTCGGACGCCCAGGCCCAGCTGGTCCAGGAACGGCGAGCGGACCTTCGGCCCGTCGGCGGCGCTCACCGGGCGGGGGTCAGGTCGAGGGTGCGGCCGTCCCGGACGACGATCTCCCGGTCGGCGTAGGCGGCGACCCGCACGTCGTGGGTGACCAGCACGACGGCCGCGGCGGTCTCCCGGGCGGCGCGGGTCAGCAGCTTCATGACGCGTTCGCCGTTGAGGGAGTCGAGGGCGCCGGTCGGCTCGTCGGCGAACACCGCCTTGGGGCCGGTGATCAGCGCGCGGGCGGCGCCCACCCGCTGGCCCTGGCCGCCGGAGACCTCGCCGGGGCGCTTGGCGGCGAGGTCCGCGACCTCCAGCCGCTCCAGCCAATCGGCGGCCCGGGCCTCGGCGGCCCTGCGGCGCAGGCCGTTGAGGCGCAGCGGCAGCGCGACGTTCTCCAGGCAGGTGAGTTCCGGGACGAGTTGGCCGAACTGGAACAGGAAGCCGAACTCGGTGCGCCGCAGCGCGCTCAGCCGGGCGTCGGAGTGGGCGGTGAGGTCCTGCCCCTGGTAGCTGATGGTGCCTCGGTCGGGGCGGGTGATGCCGGCCAGGCAGTGCAGCAGGGTGGACTTCCCCGAGCCGGAGGGGCCCATCACGGCGACGAGTTCGCCGGCGGCGACGGTGAGGGAGGCGCCGTCGAGGGCCGGGGTGAGGCCGAAGGACTTGTGCAGGTCCCGGGCCTGGAGCAGGGGTTGGTCGGTGGTCAACGCGGCTTCTCCGTCAGGCGGGTGGTGAGGTCGTCGAGCCGGGCGGCGGTCAGCTCCAGCCAGCGCAGGTCGGCCTCCAGGTGGAACAGGGCGTGGTCGCAGATCAGTTCGTCGGTGAGGTCGCCGTCGAGCTTGCGGCGGGTCAGTTCGCGCATCGTCCGCAGGTGTTCGGCCCGCTGGACGTCCAGCACGTCGGTCGCCGAGCGGCCGGTCAGGATGGCGAGTACGACCTTCTGGTACAGCGTGCTCTGCAGGTACGGCTGGGGGTCCTCCGGTTGGGCGAGCCAGCCGGCGAGGTCGGTGACGCCCGCGTCGGTGATCGCGTACCGCTTGCGGTCCGGGCCGCCGCCGGCCTCGACGCCCTCCACGACGACCAGGCCGTTCTTCAACAGCCGGGAGAGGGTGGCGTAGACCTGCCCGTAGTGCAGGGCGCGGTCGCGCCCGAAGTGGTCGTCGTAGAGCCGTTTGATGTCGTATCCGTGGCGGGGCTGGTCTTCCAGCAGTCCGAGGAGCATCTGTCCGAGTGCCATGATCATCGACTATACACACCGGCTATACATGGTGTGTATAGCGAGGCGTACGACCCCGCACGCGTGCACGCCCCGCCCGGGCGGGGCGTGCACGCCGGGGGCGTCAGGCGCGGTCGAGCGCCTCGCCGATCCGGGCGGCCATGGCGGTCATGGCCGGGCTCGCGGGGGTGCGGATCCGCAGCGCGGCCTCCACCGCGACCCGGATGACGGAGCGGAAGTTCTCGGCCTCGCCCGGGTCGGCGTCCCCGAGCAGCGCGGCCGAGGCGGCGAGGGCGGGGAAGACCTGGTCGGCGATGTCGGCGGTCGACTTCCCGCCGAGCTTCAAGCCCTTGGGCTTCTCGGCCAGGACGCGTCCGGTCAGACCGGTGGCGGAGCTGAGGGCCTTCCCGGCGGCCATCCCGGCCCGGGCGGAGGAGAACGCCCCGGGGTCGGCGGCGGCCATCAGGGCGACGACGCCGTGGGCGGCGGTCTGGACGGTCAGCTTCTGGCTCTGGGTGAGGGCGGGCTCGCCGCCGCCCGGCCGGGTGCCCGGCAGCTCGGCGGTCAGCTGTGCGGTCGCCTCGCGCTGGACGGCGGCGCCGGCGGTGAGGAAGCCCGCGATGGTGGCGAGTTCGGTGTCGCTGTAGCGCGCGTACAGCTCCTCCAGGCCGCTCATGAAGTGCTCGAAGTGCGGTGCGAGGGCCTCGGCGGGGGCCTCCGGGGCCTCGATGAGCACGCTGCGCTTGTCGGCGGGGTTGGGGATCCGCCGGGCGAAGCCCTTGCGCTGGAGCCGGTCGACCAGCCCGGTGACCGAGGCCGGGGCGAGCCCGGAGTGCTCGCCCAGTTCGCGCGCGGTGAGCGGGCCGAACCGTTGGAGCAGGTCGATGGCCTTCTCCTCGGTGCTGCTCAGTCCGTGCAGCTGCGCGAGCGCGCTGTGGAACATGACCGCGGCGGTGCTCAGCTCCCGCCCGGCCGTGTTGAGCCGGGCGATGAGCTCGCCGCGCGAGGGCTGGTCGGTGGTCGTCATGCGCTCAGATTAGCAAGCTGCTTCGCTTCGCCGAACTACTTGTTTCGCCGAACCGAACTACTTGCTATGCTTCTTTCGTCCGAACGAAACATCTTGGGCGGTGCGGCCACGGCCGGGGCCCGCCCCCACCCCTCCGAAACCGAACGAAGAAGGCCATGTCCAAGCAGCGCACCCCCATGCCCGGAGGAGCCCAGGCACCCGCCGCCGCCTCCCCGGAGACCCCGCCCGTCCACCGCCGCCGCGGCCTCGCGATGCTCGTCCTGATCGTCGCGTCCTTCATGGACCTGCTCGACACCACCATCGTCAACGTCGGCCTGCCCGCCATCCAGAAGGACGTCCACGCCACCCCCGGCCACCTGGAATGGGTCGTCGGCGGCTACACCCTGGCGTTCGCGATCGTCCTGATCACCGGCGGACGGCTCGGCGACATCATCGGCCGCCGGACGGTGTTCCTCGCCGGGGTCGCCGGCTTCACCGCCGCCTCGCTCGCCGCCGCACTCGCGCAGAGCGGCGACGCGCTGGTGGCGGCCCGGGGCGTCCAGGGCGCCTTCGCCGCCCTCATGGTCCCCCAGGTCCTCGCCTCCGTGCAGGCCCTCTACCGGCCCAGGGAACGCGCCGCGATCCTCGGCATCATCGGCGCCGTCTCCGGGATGGCCGCCGTCGCCGGCCCCCTGCTCGGCGGCTGGCTCGTCTCCGCCGACGCCTTCGGCATCGGCTGGCGCAGCATCTTCGTCATCAACATCCCCGTCGGCGTCGCCCTGCTCGTCGCCGCCCGGCTCCTGGTGCCCGACACCCGCTCGGCCCACCCGCTGCGCCTGGACGTCCCCGGCCTGCTGCTCGCCTCCACCGGCCTGTTCCTGCTGGTCTTCCCGCTGGTCGAGGGCCGGGAGTCGGGCTGGCCCGGCTGGATCCTGGCCATGCTGGCCGCCGCCCCGGTCGTGCTGGGCGGGTTCGTGGTGAACCAGCGGCGCCGGATGCGCCGGGACGGCTCGCCGCTGGCGCCGATGCACCTGTTCGGCCGGCGGGGCTTCGCCGCCGGCAGCCTCGTCCAGCTGTGCTTCTCCGGCGCCATGGCCGGGTTCTTCCTGATCCTCGCCCTCTACCTCCAGCTCGGCCTGCACTTCTCCGCCATGGCCTCCGGGCTGACGCTGCTGCCGTTCACCGCGGGCGCCTTCCTCGGCTCGGGCGTCTCGGTGCCGCTCGCCCGGAAGGCCGGCAAGCCGCTCGTCGTCCTGGGCGCCCTGATGCAGGCCGGCGGCGCCGCCTGGGTGCGCCAGGTCGTCGACTCCCACGGCGCGGGCCTGTCCGGCTGGGACCTGCTGTGGCCGCTCGCCCTGGCGGGCCTGGGCCTCGGCCTCCTCGTCGTGCCGCTGGTCGACCTCGCCCTGGCGACCGTCGACGTCCGCGAGGCCGGGGCCGCCTCCGGCGTCTACAGCACCTTCCAGCAGTTCGGCGCGGCCCTCGGCGTCGCCGTCACCGGCGTGGTCTTCTTCGGCCGCACCCACGACGGCTACGACCCCACCGTCCTGCGCACCGCCCTGCTGGCCGGCGCCCTGGTCTGCGTCGCCGGCTACCTCCTCGCCGCCCTCGCGGGCCTGTTCCTGCCCGCCAGCCGGCTGGCCCGCCACGAGCCCGCCGACGAGGAGGAGGCCGGCGACCTCCTGCCCGCCGCCCACTGACCGCTCGACCGCTCACAGCCCCTGCTCCACACCGAACCCGGAGAGAAGGAAACCCACCATGTCCGAGACCACCGCCGTCCTGACCGCCGACGACCGGCTCACCCTCCAGACCGCCGCCCACGGCGTCGTCGTCCTGATGGCCGCCTCCGACCCCGGCGCGATCTCCTCCGCCAAGGCCGGCATGGCCGCCGGCAAGGCCCTCAGCTCCGCCACCGGCCTCACCGGGCGCGTCCTCGCCGAGAAGCCCAAGGGCCTCAAGCTCGACGGCAGCTCCACCGCCGACATCGCCGACCGGGTCTTCGACGCCATCCGCCGCTCCCTGGCGCTGCTGGACGCCAAGGCCCCCGAGGAGACCGGCAACTTCCGCGCCACCCTGACCGTCGCGATGCGGGCCGCCCAGCACGCCCGCCCCGGCGCCAACCCGGCCCAGGCCGCGATGGCCGACAAGATCGCCGGCATCCTCGACGGCGCCTGACCGCGCGTCGGCCGGGGCGGCTCCGCCCGACCCGGCCGACCCGCCGGACGGCCGCCGCGGTCACCCTTCGCCCCCGCAGTTCACCCCCAGGGGTGAATTCGGGGGCCGTTCGGGGGCCCGGACCAAGCCAGGTGGGCGAGCGTGCCGAACGTCAGGGCAGAGCGGTCCGGCATCCGGCCGACCGCCGGGCCGAGACGGGACATGATGGCCAGCGAGCACATCGACACCCGGCTGCTGGAAGAACTCACCGAGCAGTCACAGGACTTGAACAGCGACGCGTTGCGGATCACCCGCGGAGCGCTGACCGATCTCGCGGAGGGTGCCGAGCCCCCGCGCCGGTGGTGGCAGCGCGGGGCGACCCTCGGCGCCCTGGCCGGCGGGGTCGGACTGCTGAGCACCGTGCGCGCCGCGGCGGCCTCGCCGTCGCCGTCGGCCTCCGCGTCCGCCTCCGTCTCCGCCGACGACATCAGGGCGCTGCAGACCGCCGCGTCCCTGGAGAACCTGGCGGTCAGCGTCTACCAGACCGCCGCCGGGCTTCCGTTCATCAAGGACGGCAACAAGACGGTCGCCGCGTTCATCGCCAAGACCACCGAGCAGCACCAGGCCCACGCCAAGGCCTTCAACGCCGCCGCGACCACCGCCGGCGGGCAGGCACAGGACGGCCCGGACCCGAAGTACAAGGCCGTCGTCGACCAGACGCTGCCCACCATCAAGACCCCGGCCGACGTGGTGAAGCTCGCCATCACGCTGGAGGACGTCGCCGCCCAGACGTACACCAAGAACGTCGGCCAGGTGAGCAACGCCGACCTGCGCAAGCTGTTCGCCTCGGTCGCCCCGGTCGAGGCCCAGCACCGTGCCGTTCTGCTGGCCGTGCAGGCGCTGCTCGCGGGCAACGCCGCCGATCTGATCACCATCCCGGTCGACCCGGCGAAGCTGCCCGCGGCCGCGGGCAGCGTGGGCTTCCCCGACGCCTTCTACAAGACCGACAACGCCTCCCCGATCACCGAAGGGGCCGTGAAGTGAGCACCGACCGCACCTGGGAGCCCGCCATCGGCGAGGCCGAACTCGCCCGCCTGACCCGGGACATGGACGAGGCCCACCGCGCCACCCTCCCGGTCATGCGGGAGAGCGCACGAGAGCTGGCCGAGCAGATCCGCGCCACCGGCCAGGCCGAGCTGGCCCGGCGCCGCTTCCTGCTCGGCGCGGGCGGAGTGGCCGCGGCCCTGACACTGGCCGCCTGCTCCAGCGGCAAGGACGTCAAGGACCCGGCGCCGTCCAGCCCGGCCGGCACGATGCCCGGCTCGGCGTCGGCGTCCGGGAGGTACACCGGGGACCTCCAGGTCGTCGCGCTGGCCACCGCCCTGGAGAACCAGGCCGTCGGCGCCTACCAGGCCACCCTGGACGCCGCCAAGGCCGGCAAGCTCGGCACCGTCCCCCCGGCGGTGGCGACCTTCGTCACCACCGCTATGGCCCAGCACGCCGACCACGCCAAGGCCTGGAACGCCGTCCTCACCGGCGCCGGCCTGCCCGCGATCACCGACGTGCCGCTGTCCAACCAGCCGGAGACCCTGGCCGCGCTCGGCAAGGCCGCCTCCGTCGGCGACGTCGCCAAGCTCGCCCTCGACCTGGAGGACCAGGCCGCCCAGACCTACCTCTTCGCGACCTACAACGTCACCAGCCCCGCCGGTATCGCCACCGCGGCCAGCATCGCGCCGGTCGAGGCCATGCACGCGGCCGTCCTGAACTACGTGCTCGGCCAGTACCCCGTCCCGGACGACTTCCTGCCCACCGACAAGGCCGCCAGCCCCACCCTGCTCACCGTCTGACCCGACGACCCCCGGGTCCGATGTCCCCCGGACCCGACGTCCCCGGATCCGACGACCCCAGACCGGGCGCGCGCCCGGCCCACCGGCACCCGACACCCCGCCGGCCGGGCCGGCGCGCGCCCTCCCTCCGGCCACCCGTCGCAGGGAGCGGCCTCCTTCGCCCGGACGGCGCACCCCGGAGTGCCGGTCACCGGGCCCTACGGGCCAATGGTGGTCAGCGGCGCCACCGCCGCACGGAGCGCTGGGAGCCCCCCGATGAACGAGCCGCCGGAGCCCCCGGCCGGGCCGGGGCGCGCCTCCCGGGCGGGGCGGCCGGTCCGGAGCACGGTGTCGGCGGTCCTGATCGCGCTGACCTGCGTGCTGGTGCCGGTGTCGCTGCTCACCGTCTGGGTGCACGACATCGCCCTGGACACCGGCCGGTACGTGGCGACGGTCGCCCCGCTCGCCACCGATCCGGCGATCCAGGACGCGGCGGTCGCCCGGATCACCCAGGCCGTGGACGTACGGGTGGACGGTCCGGCGGTCACCTCCGACCTGGCCGCCTGGCTGCAGGCCCACGGGCTGCCGCCCCGGGTCGCCTCGGCGGTCAAGGCGCTCGGCCCGAAACTCGACGACGCGGTGAACCAGGTGGTCACCGAGGCCTCCACGCGGGTCGTGCACAGCGACACCTTCGTCACGGTGTGGACCCAGGCCAACCGGGTCGCCCACACCGCCGTGGTCCAGGCCCTCACCGGTCACGGGCGGGGCGCGGTCGAGGTCACCGACGGCACGGTCACCCTCGACCTCGGCTCGGTCGTCGACCGGCTGAAGGACACGCTGGTGGCCGAGGGGCTGAGCCCGGCCGAGCGGATCCCGGACGTGGACAAGCGCATGGTGCTGTTCCAGTCCGACCGGCTGGCCCGGATCCGCGGCGCCGCACACGCCCTCGACGCGGTCGGCAACTGGCTGCCCGTGCTCACCGTGTCGCTCGGCGCCGTCGGCGTCCTGCTGGCCCGCCGCCGACGCCGGGCCCTGGTGGCCGCCGCCCTCGGAGCGGCCGGGGCCAGCCTGCTGATGGCCCTCGCCCTGGTGGCCGCCCGCCACTACTACCTCGACCACCTGCCGCCCGCCGTACAGTCCCCGGCCGCCGCCGCGGCCGTCTTCGACACCCTGCTGCACTTCCTGCGGATCAGCCTGCGCACCGCGACCGTGCTGGGCGTGGCGGTGGCGCTCGGCGCCTACCTGGGCGGCGCGGGACGGCTGCCGCGCGCCGCCCGCGGCCGGGCCGACCGCGCCGCGGACTCCGTCGCCCACTGGGGCGACGCCCACGGCGTGCGCGCGGGCCGGGCCGGCACCTGGACCGCCGCCCACCGCCGGTGGCTCGCCGGCACCGCCGTCCTGGTGCTGGCCCTGGTGTTCGCCCTGTGGGACGACCCGACCGCGCTGACCGTGCTGCTGCTGGTCGCGATCCTGCTCGCGGTGCTCGCCGTCCTGGCCCTGCTCGCCGCGTTCGGCCGGGCCGCCACCGGCGGGCCGGACGGTTCGGTCCTACGGTGAGAGAAGGGCCGCTGCCCGGCCCCTCCGTCCTTTCCCTTCCTCCCGTTCCTTCCTGCCCTCCCTTCCGTCCCGTCTCCTGTCCCCGTCCGCGTACCGGTACGAGGCGGCCGTCGTCGAAGGAGTCCATGCCATGACCAGCCCTGTCACCGAACCGGGCCGTACCGGCCGGCCCGCCGAGCACCGCCCCTTCGCGGCCGGGTGGACCGTCTTCGCCGCGGTCATGCTCATCGCCGCCGGCACGATGGCGGTCTTCCAGGGGATCGCCGCCATCACCAAGGACAGCCTGATCATCGTCACCCGTCACTACGTGTACTCGATGAACACCGAGGGCTGGGGCTGGATCCACGTCATCCTCGGACTCGCCGTCGCCGCCGCGGGCGTGGCCCTCTTCAGCGGCGCCCCCTGGGCCCGTGGCGTCGGCATCGTCGTCGCGGTCCTGGGGATGGTCGCCAACTTCCTGTGGCTGCCCTACTACCCGTTCTGGGCGCTCGTCCTGATCGCGATCGACGCCTTCGTCATCTGGGCGCTGTGCGTCGGACCGGCCGGCCGGAGCGCCGACGACGCCTGAGCCCGGCGCGGACGCTCACTCTTCGTCCTCCTCCGCCGCCGTCGCGACCGGGGACGTGCCCGGAGTCCCCAGCAGCCGGGCCAGCCGGCCCTGGCCGGCCAGCACGTAGCCGATGCCGATGCCGAGCGTGACGGCGGTGAACACCACGATCAGCCAGCTCAGCAGGGTGAAGACCAGACCGAGCGGGCCGAACTGCGCCACACTGCGGTTCAGCGAGCGGGGGATGTACAGCCGCGACCCCCAGGCGAGCGCCGTCAGCGCCGCGCTGGTCAGCACGGCCCCCGGCAGCAGCGGCAGCCAGGGCACCCGGCCGCCGAGCAGCAGGTGCTGGGTCCACCACCAGAGCAGGACGGCGCTGACCAGGTAGAGGAACACCCCGAGGCCGTCGCCCAGACCGAACCCGGTCCGCACCTGGCCCTGGACGATCAGGACGGCGAGCCACACCAGGAGCCAGGCGAGCCACCGCCAGGCCGCCAGGCGTCCGGCCAGGTGGGGGAGGTGCCAGCTCCGTTCGCACAGCCGTTGCAGCACCCGGCTGCAACTGGTGGCCGCGAGCAGGGTCACCACGATGCCGAGGCCGCCGTAGGTCTCGGTGGTGGCGCTCCCGCTGTCCGTCCGGAGCACCTGGGTGACCTCGTCGTAGGCGGCGCCCCGAAGCCCCAGGACGGTGCGCAGGGAGTCGGACACGCTGCTGCGCACCTCGTCGGGCATGAAGGCGGCCAGCACGAAGACCACCGGGATGGCCGTGAGGAACGCCTGGGCCGCGAGACGGGTGGCGGTGTCCAGCACATGGATGTGGAGCAGCTGCGCCGCGAGTCGGCTGGGGAACGGGGCGTCGCGCAGCGTGGCCGTCCGCCCCCGCAGCCAGGCGGAACCGGTGCGGAACCAGCGATCGCGGCCCGGCCGACCGCGCCGTTCCGCCACCTCGCCCTCCCGTCCCGCTGCCAGCGTCTCGGATTCCGTCCAAGACTGGGCGACGGGGCGCTCACCGGCATCCCGGGCACGCCGCCGTTCGGCGCAACGGCCGGGGGAGGGCGACCGCGCGGGCGCTCAGCCGCCCTCGCGCTTGATCCACTCGCCGCCGCCCAACGGGTAGTCGTAGCCCGGGCGGTTGACGTCGGCGCTGGTGCGGAAGGGCGTGCCGCCGTTGTCGATGCGGACGGTGCCGTGGCGGTCGCCGCTGGACCAGTCCAGTGTGAGGTCCCAGCGGACGTCGTGCGCCTTGGTGTGGGCGGTGACGTAGAAGACCTCGGGGTCGGACTTGCTGACCTTGTACGGGAAGTCGCGCTGCCCGCCCTTGACGGTGATCACGGGACTGCCCCGGTCGAGGTCGATGTCGAAGGACTTGGCGTCGACGCCGCCGCCGCAGCCGACGCCCATCGAGTAGTCGTTCCAGGCCAGCGGCGCGCCCTTGGCGGTGACCCGCACGTGCAGCCCGAGCAGGACGACCGTGTCCGTGCCGGTGCCCTGGACGGTGAGGGCGACCTCCTGCTCGCCGGAGGACACCGCGCCGTAGGCGGCGGCCCAGCGCGGGGCGTCGCGCTCCGGGGCGGGCGGGCCGACCTGGGCGGGCCCGCTGTTCACCAGGAAGTGCTGGCTGCACGGGTCGGCGTAGACGTACGGGCGGGTGCCGACGGTGAGCGGCGCGGGGCCGCTGTCGGTCGAGGTCGGGGTCGGGGTCGGGGCCGCGGTCGGGGTCGGGGGCGTGGCTGAGCTCGGGGCCGGGGTCGTTTCGGCGGCGGCCGTGGGGGTGGTGGGCAGCGGTTCCGGGGCGACGGGTGTGGTGACGCTGTCCGTCGTCGTCGTCGCCGTCGCAGCGGCGGCCTGCTGGTCGCCCTTCGCCTGGCCACCGCCGCCGCCCCAGCCCGTGGGTCGCGCGACCACCAGGACGGCCGCCACCAGGGCGACGGCCGTGGCGGACACGATCAGCGCCGTGCGGCGCCGACGCGGTGGCGCGGGCTCCGCGGACACCACCTCGACCACCGGCTCCACCTCCGCCGCGGGCAGGTCCGCCGTGCGGGTCTCCGGCGCCCGCTGCTCGGCCCGGCGCCCCCGGGCCGCGTCGGCCAGGATCCAACTCCGGTGCAGCTCCACGAGTTCCTCGGGAGTCGCCCGGCACAACCGTCCGAAGCGCTCCGCGGACGCGAACTCGTGCGGCAGCGCCGTCCCGTTGCAGTAGCGGTGCAGCGTGGAGGTGCTGGTGTGCAGCCGCTTGGCCAGCGTCCCGTAGCTCAGCCCCGAGCGCGTCTTGAGCTCGCTCAGCAGCCGCGCGAACTCCTCCGTCCCCGCAGCCCCAGTCCCGTCCGGCACCCGACGTCTCCCGTTCCCCGCGTCCCGCCCCCGCCGGCCCGGTGCCCTCGCGCGTCACCGCTGTTCAGGGCCCGTTCCGGCGTCCCACCTTACCCATCCCGCTGAGGGACGCGGCCGCCGGCACGGACGGTTGCGCCGGTGCCGGTCGCTCGCGCCCGGTCCGGTCACGGCTGCTCAGTTGCCGTCGGGCCGACGGCTGGTGGACCGCTCCAGGTACCGGGCCGTGATCAGGTGGGAGAAGCCCATGATGGTCTCCTGCGGGCTGACACCGGTGGCGCCCGGCAGAACGCTCGCGTCGCACAGCCGCAGGTTGGTGAAGCCGTGCGGGCGTCCCTGGGCGTCGCACACGCCGCCCGGGGCGGGTGGGCCCATCGGGCAGGACGCCATGGCGTGGACGGAGATCAGGTCCCAGGTCTCGGGCCGGGCGTGCAGCGCGAAGTCGGCCACCTGCGCGGCGGTGGTCAGGCCGCCGGTGGTCGGGCGGGTGGTGGTCGGGCCGGCGGGTGCGGGCGGCAGCAGTTCGACCGCGCCGGCCTCCAGGAGGAGCTCGGCGGTGCGCCGGAAGGCGGAGCGGAGGAGGTCCCGGTCGCTCGCGGTCAGGCGGTGCCGCAGGAGCGCGCCGAGGCCGGGGACCGCCAGCAGCCGTGCGGTGCCCCGGACGCTCACCTGGGTGGTGTAGACGGCGACCCGGTCCAGCTGGGCCAGCATCCGGTCGACGGTCCCGGCGGGATGGGCGGCCAGCGCAGCGGCGAGCGACCCCGGGGTGAGGTTCGCGGGCATCACCCGCACACCCCGGTCGGCGAACTCCTGCAGCTGCGCGGTGAAGATGGTGCCCTCGGTGGCGCGGACGGATTCGCCGAACCGCGCCACGGTACGGAAGTTGACGTGGAACGCGATCGCCCGGCCCGGGCCGCGCCCGCCGATGGCGCTGCGCCGCAGCAGCAGCGCGCTGCCGATCGGGCCGGCGGCCAGGAACACCGTCTGCGGGAGGTAGCGCAGTCGCCGGCCGTCGCGCAGGGCGTGCACGGCTGTGACCCGGGTGCCGTCGTGTTCGAGTCGGACGACCCGGGTGTCCGGTTCGATGACCGCCGCGAGCCGTTCGGCGGCGGGCAGGTAGCTCACCAGCATGCTCTGCTTGGCGCCGGTGGGGCAGCCGGTGACGCACCGGTTGGCGTGCCGGCAGCCGCGCACCGCCCGGCGGGCCGGTGCCCAGCGCCAGCCGAGTCGGTCGGCCGCCTGGCCGAGCAGCACCGAGTCGCGGTTCCCCGGCCCGGGCTGCTGGTCGACGACACCGAGGCGCCGTTCCACCTCGGCCAGGTGGGGGGCGAGGTGGTGGGCCCGGAAGCCGTCGACGCCGGCGGACGCCCAGCACTCCAGCAGGTGTTCGGGAGGTCGCCAGAGCAGCCCGCCGTTGACCACGGTGGTTCCTCCGACGCAACGCCCCTCACCGAAGGGGATGGTGGGCGCGCCGTGGATGGGCACCAGACCGCCCTGGCGGTAGAGCAGGCGCAGGTTCTCCGCCGGGGACGCCCGGGTGATCCGCGTCTGCGGGACGAGCGGGCCCTCCTCCAGGACGTGGACCTCCCGGCCCGCGCCGGCGAGTTCCAGGGCCGCGGTGCTGCCGCCGGCTCCCGAGCCGATCACCAGGGCGTCGCAGCGGACGGTGCGGACGGTCCCGGTCATCGGAGCTCCTGCGGCGGAGCGGCGGAGAGTCCGTCCGTCGGCCCGTCCAGAGCGCCGTGCAGGGCCAACGCCAGGCTCACCCTCAGCAGTTCGGCGCAACCGGGCACCGTGGACAGTCGGTCGGCGACCCGTTGCGGACGGGCCCGGTCCGCGGTGCCCCGGAGCGGGCCCCGCGGGTCCGCGAGGACGACGGCGACCGGGAACACCCGCATCAGCAGGGCGAACACCAGGCGGTACGGCGTCGGGAGGGCGGCCAGGGTGGCGGCCGTGTGCCGGACCGCGGCGGCCTGGCGGGACGGTTCGGACAGGGCCGTGCAGCGGCCCGCCCAGAGCGGCGGGAGCCCGGCGGAGCGTACGCGCCGTTCCCAGACCCGCAGGCGACGGTGCTCCCGCGCGGTACCGGGCCCTGCGGCGGGCGGTACGGGACGCGTCGACGGGGAGCTCATGCGGTCACCTTCTCCCTGGCCAGACCTGCCAGGAGGCGGGGCATTCCCTTGGCCAGCACCGCGTCCAGGGCCGCCAGGAAGAGGTCGACGTCGGAGTCCTCGGCCACCAGGGGAGGCGCGGCGATCAGCGGGAGGTCGTGGTTGGAGCCGTAGTAGGTGAGCACACCGTGGTCGCGGTAGAGGGCGGCGACCACGGCGGCGGTCGCCAGCTTGGCCCCGGCCTGCGGGTCGCGCGCGAAGGAGGACGGCAGCAGGCGCAGCGCGTGGTCGAGGGCGGCCGGACCGTGGCGCAGGACGACGCCCTGGAGGGCCCCGGTGCCGCGCACCTCCGCGATCAGGTGCGGGTGCCCGGCGGCGAGGGCGGTGAGGCCGCGGCGCAGCCGCTCGCCGAGGCGGCGGGCCCTGGCGGGGTAGTCGTCGTCGACCGCGATCGCCACGGCCTCCAGCGCGGTGACCGTCTCCTCGCCGAAGCCGTAGTAGGTGGTGCTGTGCAGGGTGGCGTCGGGGAGCGAGTCGTAGGCCCTGCGGAAGACGGGCTCCCTGGCCACGTAGCCGGAGATGGACGCCTTGCCGCCGCCGAAGGACTTGGAAGTGGTCACCACGTCCGGGACCAGGCCGGGGTGGCGCATGAAGTGGAAGAGCGAACCGGTCCTGCCCCAGGCGGTGTAGACCTCGTCGAAGACCAGGACGATGTCGTGCTCGGTGCACAGTCGGCGTGCCTCGCGCAGGAACTCCTCCGAGCACTCGCGGAGGCTGGAGGCGCTGAACGGTTCCAGGACCAGCGCGTAGACGTCGCTCCCGCCCTCGGGCGTGGTGTGCCGGTCCAGGGCCAGTTCGAGGGAGCGGAGGTCGTCGAAGGCGAAGCCGTCCGTGCCGGGGATCCGCGGGAAGGTGAAGTGCACCTCCGGCGAGGCGGTCAGGCTTCCGGCACCGAGCAGCTTGCCGTGGAAGGCGATGTCGCTGTGCAGGACGGTGCCGCGATGGCCGCGGTGGTACTTGTACGCCATCTTGAGGGCGCCCTCGACGGCCTCCGCGCCCGAGTTGGGGAAGTAGCTGACGTCGAGGTCCGCGGGCAGCAGCTGGGCCAGGTTGTGCCCGAGCGCGGCGACGTACGGGGAGAAGTAGTTCTTGTGCACCTCCATCCGCCGCCGTTCCTGGAAGCGCCGGCGGGCGGCCAGGATGCGGGGGTGGTTGTGGCCGTGGTTCAGGACGCCGATCCCGCCGGTGAAGTCCAGGACCCGCCGCCCGTCGCGCAGGGTGATCCAGCAGCCGGAGGCGCTGTCCACGACGTCGCGGCCGAAGCCGAAGGCGGAGAGCAGCGTCACCTGGCCCCGGCTGACATGGCGCCGGTAGAGCTCGTGCACCCGGGCGATGGGCATCCGCTCGCAATCCTCGGTGCTGATCAGGGAGTTCATGGCGTCCCCTCCTCGGGGCCGGACCGCGGACCGGCGCCGTGCCCGGCGACGGGAGGTCGTGGGTCGGGGGCGGTGCGGCGGGCGGTGCGCACCCGGTCGGCGATCAGGCGCCCGGCGTGCCTTCCCTGCCGTAGGGCGTAGTTGGTGCCCCGGTCCTGGGGGTAGACCTGGGCCATGCTGGCCAGGTAGAGCCCCGGCACGTCCGTCTCCATCGCCGGGATGCGGTCGGAGTAGTGCGGGGTGATGACCGGCTGGGCGTGGTCGGCCCGCCAGACGTGGTGGCGCCGGACCCAGTCGCGGTGGAACCGCGGGAACATCCGGCGCAGGTGCGGGAGGCTGGCGTGGAACACCGCTTCGTCGTCCATCCGGTACAGCGCGGCGCTGGTCGGGAGGTAGGCGGACAGGTAGACCAGGTGGCTCCCGGCGTAGGCGTCGGAGGCCTCCAGGTTGGTGTGCTCGATGACGCCGACGTAGGGGAACGAGGGGTCGGTGACGTTGAGCCAGTAGGTGTCCGACAGGGACCGGTCGGTCTGCAGCACCAGGCACAGATTGGCGAGGTAGGGGATGTCGGACAGTCGCCGGCGCACGGCGGGCACGTCCGGGTGGGGCGGTGGTCCGGCGGCGGCGGGGGCGAGGAAGCCGGCGAGCAGGTCCGGTGCCGTGGTGGCCAGGACCCGCCGTGCGGGCAGCACGCCGCTCCCGGTGCGGACCCCGCACACCCCGCGGGCGTCGGTCAGCACCTGCCGCACCGGGGTGTCCGTGCAGATCCGGACCCCCAGTTCGGACAGGCGCGCGACCCACGCGTCCAGCAGGGCGGCGCAGCCACCCCGCAGGTAGTAGAGGACCTCGCGGCCGCTGTGCGACCGGCTGCCACCGCGCAGGTGGAGCTTGGTCCACATCCAGGTGGCGCCGACCTCGGTCGCGTACTCGCCGAACTTGCCCTCCAGCAGCGGGCGCCAGACCGTCTCGTAGACCTGCGGCCCGCTCAGCTCCACCAGCCACTCGCGGGCCGTGAGGTCCTCCAACTCCCGCCAGTGCTTCACCCGGTGGGCCCGCACCGCGGACCGGCCCAGCCGGACCCGGTCGGCCAGCGGGAGGGGGGCGAAGCGCAGCACGTCCCACGGGCTCGACAGGCGGTACACCGAGTTCGCGTAGTAGACGCCGGTCCGGGTCCGGTGCGGCTGGAGCAGGTCGGAGCAGCCGAGTTCCGCGCACAGCCCCTGGACCTCCAGGTCGGAGGAGAACCAGTGGTGGTAGAAGCGTTCGAGCCGGGCTCCCCCGACCTCGAACGAGCCCGCCAGGCCGCCGACGTACGGCTCACGCTCCAGCACCCGGCAGGGCACCCCGGCCAGGGCGAGCTCGTGGGCGGCGGCCAGGCCGGTGAACCCGCCGCCGATCACCAGGACCTCGTCGCCGGGCCCCGGGGTCGCGCTGTTCTCGGGCATCGCTGCTCCCTTCGAATCCTCCGGGGCCGTTCCGTCCGAAGGCGATGGGTGTGGGAGGTGCGGGAGGGGTGGAAGGTCGGGCGGCGCGGGCCGGGCCTCGTCGGCATCGGAGGCGTCCGCCGGCCCCCGAAGGGGGCGCCGCCGCAGGGGGGAGGGCAGGGGAACCGCCACAGGCGGTCCGGGCTCCCAGAGGACCGTAGCACCGTACCCGGCGTCCGGCCTGTGGAGGGGCCGCTGACCTGCCGCGATTCATGGCTCTCCGGCTATCGGTCCAGCCGCGGGCGACCGTCGGGGCGGGCGCTCGCCCGACGCCGTTCCGGTTGCCCCGCTCCTCGCGCAGCCGACATCATCGAGGCGGGAACCGGTCGCGTCGGCGACCGTCGTGCCCGATCAGGGAGGCGACGAGCGATGGACGCCATGCCACAGCGGCCCCTGCGGTACGCCGTCGGACTGCCCAACCGGCGCGAGTACGCGGATCCCCGCCTGCTCCGCGAACTGGGAGTGCTGGCGGAACGGTCCGGCTGGGACGGCTTCTTCCTCTGGGACGGCCAGGTCGCGGAACACCCGGACGAGCACCTCACCGACTCGTGGACCACGCTCGCCGCGATCGCCGCCGACACGGAGCGCCTGCGACTCGGCGTCATGGTGAGCGTGCTCGCCCTCAAGCGCCCCGCCGAAGTCGCCCGCGCCACCGTCGCGTTGGACCTGCTCAGCGGCGGGCGGCTGATCTTCGGCGCCGGCCTCGGGTCCTCCGCGGCCGAGTTCCAAGCACTGGGCCAGGATCCGGACCCACGGGTGCGCGCGGAGAAGCTGGACGAAGCCCTCCACGTCCTCGACGGGCTGTGGACGGGCCGGCCGTTCACCTTCCACGGCCGCTGGTTCACCGTCACGGACCTCACCTTCCAGCCGGTGAGCCCGCAACGCCCGCGTATCCCGGTGTGGATCGCCGGCACCTGGCCCTCGCGACGCCCCATGCGGCGGGCCGCACAGTGGGACGGCGTCTTCCCCACGCGGGCGGGGGTGGGCCACACCGAGATGATGCCTCCTGCCGACCTGGAAACCGTGGTCTCCTACGTCCGCGCCCAACGGGCCGTCCGGAACGGGCAGTTCGACGCCCCCTCCGACGCCCCCTCCGACGCCTCCTCCGATGCCTCCTTCGACGTCGTCATGGAGGGTCGGACGTCCGGGTTGCGGCGGGACGCCGACGCGATGGTCGTCGCCCCGTACCGGGCGGTCGGCCTCACCTGGTGGGTGGAGAAACTGGGCTGGTTCCGGGGCCCGGTCGAACTCGTCCGTGCCCGGATCCGATCCGGACCCCCCGTCCCCGTCGACCCGGGAGCCGATCCCGTCGGGACCGGGTGCCGGACGGAGCCGGTCGTCGGACGGCCGTGAAATTCGGCTGACAACTGCGCCCGGTTCCCCGATTCTTGGCCCGTGCCCAAGGAACCGGACGTGCTCAGCCTCAGGATCACCGGCCCACCGCCGGAGGACCGTTATCTGGAGGTCCGGCCGATCGTCAACGGCCGGGACTTCCTGACGGACATGTCCACCCACGTCGACGGCGGCCCCCCGTACGCAGGGGTGGGCCCCCGGTACCTCCTGAGCCCGGACGGGCCGTTGCAGGCCCGCGAGGGGTCCCACGAGGCGTCCCACGAGGTCCGGCTTGCGTGGGCCGGCTGCGGTTACGAGAAGTGCTGCGGCGCGCTGTACGTGACGGTCGGCCGCGACGGGGAGCAGGTCGTCTGGTCGGGCTGGCGCAATTCGGCCTCTCGGGACGTCGACCTGCCGGAACTCCGGTTCGCCGCAGGGCCGTACGAGGCCGAGGTCCGGCGGGCCGAGGCGGACCGCGCCTGGGAGACGACGACCGGAGCGGTCGCGCGGCTGCTCGAAGCGAGGCTCCGGAGCCGGACGGACTGGCTGCTCAGGTGGGACTGCGAGGTGGATGCCGTCTGGAACCACCGAGAGAACCCCGACCGGATCCACCTCCTGCTGCTGCACCCCCGGGACCGGGCCGAATCCGACCTGCCCTGGCTCCAGTTCGGCATCGCCCTGCCGATCTCCGCCGCCGACCCGTCGGCCCAGGCCGAGCAGTTGGAGGCCCGGCTGACCGCGACCGATCCCCGGGCCACCGCCGAGGTCTGGGGCGGTTCGTACCAGGCCGAGCAACTCGGCTACCCGTGGCCGCCGGTCGACCCGGATTTCGGCTGACCGACCGGGGGAGCGGTCGTCGGCGCGGGCCCCGCCGGCGGGCCGCTCACGGCAGCCAGTGCACCGGGGAAGCCCGGCGGACGTGGACCAGGATGTCGAACGCCTCGGCCAGGGAGTCCACGGCGAGGTGCTCGACGGCGTCGCGCTCCGGGGTGTAGAGGCCGCTGACCACCCGGGCCTTGGCCGGGCCGTCCCACTCGCGGCGGACCTCCTCCCGGCGCAGGTCCAGCCAGCGGGCGGGCAGGCCGGGCTCGCCGAGCCTCGCGTCGACCAGGTCCGCGGCCGGTGCGGGGGCGACGGCGGCGCCGAGGTCGCCGTGGTGGAAGCCGATCGCGACCGAGACGTACCGCGCGCCGTAGCGCCCGCGGAGCAGACTGCCGGCAGTGGCCTGCGGGCCCCGCTCGGGTGCGACGCCGAGCACCGCCTCGGTCGCCGCGGTGTGGGCGATGCCGTCCCAGTAGACGGTGCGCAGGCCGGTGCGGTGCTGGAAGGCGGCGATGGCCCCCGCCCACAGTTCGGCCTCGCCCGCGTAGGTGCCGCGCCCGGCGACGCTGCGCTCGTGGAAGTCCACGATCAGCCGCATCCTGGCGAGTGCGTCACCTTCACCGTCACCGGATCCGGCTCCGGTGCCGGGCAGGGACTCGACCAACGCCCGTGCGGCGCGGGCGTGTTCGGCGAAGGGCCGACCGGGGTGGACGCCCCGAGCCCGCTGCACGTGCTCGTCGATCCGATGGGCCGTACGGATCGGCTCCAGGTGGGCCGCCAGTTCCGCGAGCCGCTCCGGCGCCATCGTGCGCACCTGCGCGAGGACGGCGTCGTAGTCGGCGTCCCCGGCCTGGACCGGCTTCACCCCGAGGATCCGGACCGGGTCGTCCGGGTGGTCACGGTTGAAGGCCCGGATCCACTCCAGCGCGCCGGCCATCTCCTCGGTGCGCCCCGGCCGCCAGGCCCCGGCCAGGGCGTCCGCCGCCGAGCCCTCGCCGCCGCGTACGTACGCGTCGAGGGCCTCACCGACTCCCGCGCCGTCCTGGACGGCCAGGGCGCGGAAGCCGTGGTCCCGGACGAGTCGGCGGAAGAGCTGGTCCCGTACCCCGAAGGTCTCCCGGGAGAAGCGGGTGGACTCGCCGAGGCCGACCACCACCGCCCCGGTGGCCAGTCGCCCGGCGATCCGGTCGAGTTCGACGTCGGGCAGGGGGAGGGCGGCGTCGGTGTGCGGGCGGGGAGCTGCGGTGGTGTTCGGCATGGCGATCAGTCTCGATCCTCAAGCTGACTTGAGGTCAAGAGCGGGGTGCGACGGGGTCAGGCCGTGCCGCCGGGGGCCGGGGCGAAGGTGGTGTCGAGCCAGTCGAAGGCGACCTGCTGGAAGCGCGCCATGGCGCCCATGTGGCAGTGCTCGCCCGCGCCTTCGGACTCGGGGAGGGTGATCAGGGTGTGCGGGCAGGTCAGGGCGGCCGCGACCCGCTGGGGCTCGCCGCGGAAGAACTGGTCGTCCTCGGCATCCAGGACGAGGGTGGGGCAGGCGATGAGCGGGGCCACGCCGTCGAGGGTGTAGGCGGCAGTCCGGCGGATGTAGTCCGAGGCGGAGCTCGCGCCGAAGGCCCACACGCCGTTGCGCAGCGCCCAGCGCAGCTGGGTGACCGCCTGCATCATCAGGCCGAGCACCGGGTCGGCGAGGTCGTCGCGCCCGCTCTCGACCCAGTCCAGGAGGAACGGCGGCATGACCCGGGTGTGGGCGTTGTGGTAGTCGTACAGGCCGTCGTCCAGGACGAGGGCGGCCAGCCGGTGTTCGAAAGCGGCGGCGCGGGCGGTGAGGTAGCCGCCGAGGCTGTAGCCGAACAGGGCGATCCGGTCGGGGGCGATCTCCGGGCGGGTGAGGGCGTAGTCGACCACCGGGGTGACCACGGCCTCCCAGTCGGGGCGGAAGGTGAGCCCCTGCTCGCGCAGTGCGGCGCCCTGGCCGGGGCCGTCGTAGGCCAGCACGTTGTAGCCGCGGCGCAGTGCGGCCGCGCCGATGACGAAGTAGGCCTCCTCCAGGGTGGAGTCGAAGCCGCTGGTGAAGACGACGGTCGGGCGGGGGAGGCCGGAGTCGTCGACCAGGAAGAGGTACCCGGGGAGGGTGGTGTCCTGGTAGGGGATGCGCACGGCCTCGACGGGGTGGTCCAGCAGTCCGGCGGCGGTGGCGAAGGTCTCGCGGGAGAGCGCGGAGAGGGTCTTGACCTCGGGGTCGTGGGCGGGGTCGTCGCGGCGGTAGAACTCGGCGGTGCGGTAGTAGTTCGAGGCGCGCAGCAGGGCCTCGCGGGCGCTGACCCGGTGGCCGGCGGCGAGGGCGCCGGTGCCGATGGCGTGGACGCGCTGCGCGGTCCGCTTCCACTCGCGCAGCCAGGCCTCCTCGTCGCCCGCGGCGACGTTGCGGAGGGTGGTCAGGACCTCGCCCAGGTCGGCGCCGCCGTCGTTGGCGAAGCCGGCCGCGCGCAGGGCCTCGAAGGAGAAGGACTCGTCGTCGTACAGGAACTGCATGGTGCACCCCAGACCGCTTGTCGAGACGGAACGGTTTCGTCTCGTCTTCGAGTCGACGATAGACCTCGCCCAGTCGAGACGCAACCGTTCCGCCTCGTGTAGGTTCGGGGTATGCCCAGCACCCCCGCGCCCCCGCCCCCGCCCTCGACCCCCGCCCCCGCCGCGGCCCCCGGCCGCGCCCCTGCCCCTGGCCGCGCCCCCGCACGCAGGCTGCCCGGCGGGCCCGTCCTCCAGGACTCGGTGACCGAGGCCATCGCCGAAGCGTTCTTCGAGGAGCTCGCCGTAGTCGGCTACGCCCGGCTCTCCCTGGAGGCGGTGGCCAAGCGCGCCGGCGCGGGCAAGGCGGCCATCTACCGCCGCTGGGCCTCCAAGCTGGAGATGACCGTCGACCTGGTCTCCGCCGTCGCCGTCGCCGAGTCCGGACCTGCCGACACCGGAACCCTGCGCGGCGACGTCCTGGCCTTCGTCACCGAGGTCGCCGACGCGCTCAACCAGCGGCTCCCCGCGCGGATCATCCCCGACCTGCTCGCCGAGGCCGGCCGCACCCCCGAACTGGCCCAGGCCCTGCTCACCAACGTCCGCGACGCGCGTCGCGGCAGGGCCACCCAGCTCCTGGAACGGGCGGTCGACCGCGGCGAGCTCCCCGCCGACGTGGACCGCGAGATCGCCCTCGACCTCCTGGTCGGCCCGCTCTACTGGCGCCTCGCCGTCGTCCACACCCAGACCGCCCCCGACCACCTCGACCGGCTCACCGACAAGCTGCTTGCGGCCTTCCGCGCCTGACTGGGCGCGGCGCGGCGTGGCGCGGGCCGCCCGCACGACGGCGGACGGGTGACGGGCGGGGCGGTACGGGCCCGACCTCCCGTCAGGCGGCCCGGCGTGGTGCCACTATCTGGGGCGTATCGGCGCATCCGGCGCGATTCGACCGGTTCCCCCAAGGAGGAGCTCCGCAATGAGCCGTCGCACCCACCGCCCCGCCATGCTCGTGGCCCTGGCGTTCGTCCTCGCCCCGCTCGCCGGCTGCAGCGGCGCCGGCGTCAGCGGCGCGGGCCCGGTGGCCGTCGCGCCCCCGCCGCCGGAGAAGGCCTTCGGTCAGGCGTGCGCCGCGCTGCCCGGCCAGGGTGCCGGCAGCCTGGAGGCGATGGGCGGCACGCCCGTCCTGACCGCGATCGACCAGACCAAGGACCTCTCCCAGCTGTCCACGCTGGTGAAGACCGCCAAGGCCAAGGACATCTTCGACTCGATGGAGAACGTCACGGTCTTCGCCCCGAACGACGCCGCCTTCGCCAAGCTGACGGAGGACCAGAAGAAGGCCCTCGGCACCCAGCAGGGCGCCGGCGACCTGGTCCGCAAGCTCATCGTCGTCCGCGACCTGCGCAAGGACGACCTCCAGGACAAGCAGTACAACTCGCTGCAGGGCGCCGTCATCAAGGCCAGTGGCAGCGGCGAGGACTACCGCATCGGCGGGGCCCAGGTGCTCTGCGGCAGCATCAAGACGGCCAACGCCCGGCTGGCGATCCTGGACACGGTGCCGGCCTTCGGCTGACACCCCTCTCCCGTGGCGGGCCGGTCCCCTGGACCGGCCCGCCTTGCGTTTCCGCTCCCGTCCGGCTCCTCTCCGCTGCCCGTTGTCCTGCCGTCGTCCGCCCGTCGTCCGCCCGTCGTCCGGCCGCTGCGCCGAACGATGTCCGGCGCTGGGCCGAAAGCGGGCATTCCGGCACGAAAATTCGATGACACGATGTCAGGTCATCCGTACCGGGCGTTGACCTCGGCAATTCTCTTGCCCACGCACGCGGGCATTCGCGTGACGGTCCTGTTGTCCGCCCACCCACGTCGTCGTGGGTGGGCGGTCGCGAGAGGAGACGCCGGATGGCTCCGGTGAGGTCGTTGCTCGGCGGTCGGTTCTCGACGGCCATGCGTGGTGTGCTCGCGCTGCTCTGCCTGCTGCCCCAGGGCGGACTGGCGCTGGCCGCCGCCCCGCCCGCGTACGCGCCCCAGGAGCCGTCCGAGGAGCAGCGGGCGCTGGTGGCGTGCACGCCGACCGGCACCTTCACCAACTGCACCCGGTTCACCTACAGCGGCGGCGACCAGACCTTCACCGTGCCGGCCGGTGTCACCAGCGTCTACGCGCGGCTCTGGGGCGGTGGTGGCGGCGGCTCGCCGAGCGCCTACTACACCGGTCAGTTCGGCGGCGGTGGCGGCGGCTACACCACCGGCACCATCGCCGTGACGCCCGGTCAGAGCCTGACCGTCACCTCCGGTCAGGGCGGTCTGATGAACCGGACCACCGCGGTGTACGGCGGCGGCGGTCCCGGCGGCCGGGGCGGGGCCGGCGGAGGCCTGGCGACGGGCGCCAGCGGCGGCGGCATGAGCGCCGTGTGGAACGGCACCTACGGCGGCACCCCGCTGCTGATCGCCGGTGGGGGCGGCGGCTCCTCGCCGGGCGCCGACACCGGCACCCCCGCAGGCGGCGGCGGTGGCGGCACCACCGGCGGCCAGGACAACCGCCCGGCGAGCTCCGGCCGTGGCGGCACCCAGAGCGCCGGCGGCGCGGCCGCCACCCAGACCAGCTGCGGCAGCGCCACGGCGGGCAGCCGCTTCCTCGGCGGCAGCGGTGCGCCCAACAACAACGAGGGCGGCGGCGGTGGCGGCGGCGGCCTGTACGGCGGTGGTGGCGGCGCCTGCCAGGGCCCGAGCTCCCTGGAGCTCAACGGCATGGGCGGTGGCGGCTCCGGCTACACCGGCGGCACCGGCGTGACCAACGCGCAGACCACCGCCGGCGCCAACAGCGCCGCCAACGGCCAGGGCGGCCTGGCCGCAGGACGCAGCGACGCGCTCTACGGCTCCGGCATCGGCAACGGCGGCGGCACCGCCAACGGCGGCAACGGCGAGGTCACCCTGGAGTGGGTGACGCAGACCGGCCTGTCCATCAGGAAGACGGCCGCCCCGACCACCTACGTCCCGGGCCGGACCCTCACCTACACCGTCGTGGTCAGCAACGCCGGCCCGGCACCCGCCGTCGGCGCGGCGGTCCGGGACGCGCTGCCCGCCGCGCTGTCCGGGTTCACCTGGACCTGTGCGGCCGGCTCCGCGAGCAGCGGCTGCGGCGACGCGAGCGGCACGGGCAGCATCGACACGACGGCGACGGTCGCGGTGAACGACTCCGTGACGTACACGGTGACCGGCACGGTCCCGTCCGGGACCACCGGCACCCTGTCGAACACCGCGACGGTGACCCGCCCCAGCGCCACGACGGACCCGAACTGCGGACCGACCTGCTCCAGCTCCGTCGACACCCCGGGCCGGGTGACCACCGGACTGTCGGTGACCAAGACGCCCGACAAGAACCCGTACGTGCCCGGGCAGCCGCTGACCTACACCATCGTGGTGAAGAACGCCGGCCCCTCGGACGCCGTCGGCACCTCGGTCGCGGACAAGCTGCCCAACGCGATCCAGGGCTTCACCTGGAGGTGCACGGCCTCCAGCGGCAGTAGCTGTGGTGCCACCGCGTCCGGCACGGGCGACATCAACACGACGGTGAACATCCTGGCGGGCGGCCAGGTGAGCTACACGCTCACCGGCACGGTGCCGTCGGACGCGAACGGCTCACTGGACAACCGCGCCACGGTCACCCCGCCCACCGGCGCCACCGACCCGAACTGCTCACCGAAGTGCACCAGCACCGCCAACCCCATCCCGCCGGGCAACCAGGCGAACCTGGTCGTCTCCAAGACCCTGCTGACCAGTCCGGTGGTGCCGGGCCAGCAGGTCAAGTGGCAGGTGAAGGTCACCAACAACGGGCCCTCCCGGGCCCGCAACGTCGTCGTGACCGACCAGGTCCCGGCCGGGGTCACCGGGGCTGCCATGGTCAACGACCAGGACGGCAGCGCCTGCCCGGTCGCCAACGGCACGGCCACGTGCCCCGCCGTCGAGATCCCGGTCAACGGCACCGCCAGCTGGACGCTCAGCGGCACGCTCGACCCCAACGCCACCACCACGCCGACCAACTCCGCCGTCGTCACCGGCGGCCCCGACCCGTCGGCGTCCTCGCGCACCGCGGTCGCCTCGCCGACCGCGACGCCCACGCCGCAGGCCGGCCTGACCATCTCGAAGACGCTGCTGACCAGCCCGGTGGTGCCCGGGCAGCAGATCCAGTGGCGGGTGACGGTCGCCAACAGCGGCCCGTCACGGGCGCGGAACGTGGTCGTGACCGACCAGGTGCCGGCCGGGGTGAGCGGCGCTTCGATGAAGGCCGACGCGGACGGGACCGCCTGCTCGATCAGTGGTGGTGTCGCGACCTGCCCGGCGGTGGAGATCCCGGCGGGCTCGTCCGCGAGCTGGACACTGAGCGGCACGCTCTCGCCCGATGCGACGACGACCCCGACGAACACGGCGGTGGTGACGGGCGGTCCCGACCCGTCGGCGACCGCCCGTACGGCGGTGGCCTCGCCGAGCGCCCTGCCGACGCCGCAGGCCAACCTGATCGTCTCCAAGTCCCTGCTGACCAGCCCGGTGGTGCCCGGGCAGCAGATCCAGTGGCGGGTGACCGTCACCAACAACGGCCCGTCGCGGGCGCGGAACGTGGTCGTGACCGACCAGGTGCCGGCCGGGGTGAGCGGCGCTTCGATGAAGGCCGACGTGGACGGGACCGCCTGCTCGATCAGCGGTGGTGTCGCGACGTGTCCGGCGGTGGAGATCCCGGCGGGCTCGTCCGCGAGCTGGACGCTCAGCGGCTCGCTCGACCCCAACGCCACCACCACGCCGACGAACACGGTGACGGTGACGGGCGGGCCCGACCCGTCGGCCTCGACCCGCACCGCCGTGGCCTCGCCGACCGCCGCGCCCACGCCGCAGGCGGGCCTCAAGGTCTCCAAGTCGCTGGTGACCAGCCCGGTGGTGCCCGGCCAGCAGATCCAGTGGCAGATCAACGTCTTCAACTCCGGTCCGTCGCGGGCCCGGAACGTGGTGGTCGCCGACCAGATCCCGGCCGGGGTCAACAACGCCACCATGACCGGACCGAACGGCACCACCTGCCCGATCGCCAACGGCGTCGCCACCTGCCCGGCGGTCGAGATCCCGGCCGGCCAGGCGCTGAACTGGACGCTCACAGGGACGCTGGACCCGAACGCCACGGCGACGCCGACGAACACGGTGACGGTGACGGGCGGTCCCGATCCGACGGCTGCCACGCACACGGCGGTGGCGTCCCCGTCCAACTCGCCTTCGCCGCAGGCGAACCTGGCCGTCTCGAAGGTGCTGCTGACGAGCCCAGTGGTGCCGGGGCAGCAGGTGCAGTGGCAGGTGTCGGTGACCAACAACGGGCCTGCGCGGGCGCGGAATGTGGTGGTGACGGATCAGGTGCCGGCTGGGGTGAGCGGTGCGTCGATGGCGGGTTCGGACGGTTCCACCTGTGCGATCAGTGGTGGTGTGGCGACGTGTCCGGCGGTGGAGATTCCGGCCGGGCAGACGATGACGTGGACACTCTCCGGGACGCTGGACCCGAACGCCACGGCGACGCCTTCGAACACGGTGACGGTGACGGGTGGTCCGGATCCGACGGCTGCCACGCACACGGCGGTGGCGTCTCCGTCCAACTCGCCTTCGCCGCAGGCCAATCTGACCGTGTCGAAGGTGCTGCTCACGAATCCGGTGGTGCCCGGTCAGCAGGTGCAGTGGCGGGTGTCGGTCACGAACAACGGTCCGTCGAGGGCCCGGAACGTGGTGGTGACGGACCAGGTGCCGTCCGGTGTCGCCAATGCCTCGATGCGGGCCGATGCGAGTGGGGCTGCCTGCCCGATCAGTGGTGGTGTGGCGACGTGTCCGGCGGTGGAGATTCCGGCCGGGCAGACGATGACCTGGACGTTGACGGGAACGCTCGCCTCCGATGCGACGGCGACGCCTTCGAACACGGTGACGGTCACGGGTGGTCCGGATCCGACGGCGTCCACGCACACGGCGGTGGCGTCTCCGTCCAACTCGCCTTCGCCGCAGGCCAATCTGACCGTGTCGAAGGTGCTGCTCACGAATCCGGTGGTGCCGGGCCAGCAGATCCAGTGGCAGGTGACGGTCACGAACAACGGTCCGTCGCGGGCGCGGAACGTGGTGGTGACGGATCAGGTGCCGGCTGGGGTGAGCGGTGCGTCGATGGCGGGCTCGGACGGTTCCACCTGTGCGATCAGTGGTGGTGTGGCGACGTGTCCGGCGGTGGAGATCCCGGCCGGGCAGACGATGACGTGGACACTCTCCGGGACGCTGGACCCGAACGCGACCACCACGCCGACCAACTCCGTGACGGTGACCGGCGGTCCTGACCCGACGGCGTCCAGCCACACGGCCGTGGCCTCGCCGACCTCGTCGCCCACACCGCAGGCCGGGCTGAGCATCGGCAAGGTGCTGCTGACGAACCCGGTGGTGCCGGGCCAGCAGATCCAGTGGCAGGTGACGGTCACCAACAACGGGCCCTCGCGCGCCCGGAACGTCGTCGTCACCGACCAGGTACCGGCGAGCGTCAACGGCGCGTCGATGACGGCAGACGCCGACGGCGCCAACTGCCCCGTCAGCAGCGGGGTTGCGACCTGCCCCGCTGTGGAGATCCCGGCCGGGCAGGCCCTCACCTGGACGCTCACCGGCACGCTCTCGCCCGACGCGACGACCACCCCGACGAACACGGCGGTCGTCACCGGCGGCCCCGACCCGGCGGCCACGGCCCGTACGGCGGTCGCCTCGCCGAGCTCCTCGCCGACGCCGCAGGCCAAGCTCGTCGTCTCGAAGGCGTTGCTCACCGATCCGGTGGTGCCGGGCCAGCAGGTGCAGTGGCGGGTGACGGTCACGAACAACGGGCCTTCGCGGGCTCGGAACGTCGTGGTCACGGATGCGGTGCCGGCGGGTGTGAACGACCCGAGCATGGTGGCCTCCGACGGGACCGCCTGCCCGATCGCGAACGGGACGGCGACGTGTCCGG
This sequence comes from Kitasatospora sp. NPDC059160, assembly GCF_042755465.1. Classification (NCBI taxonomy): domain Bacteria; kingdom Bacillati; phylum Actinomycetota; class Actinomycetes; order Kitasatosporales; family Streptomycetaceae; genus Kitasatospora; species Kitasatospora sp. NPDC059160. Next base: position 67,942 of record NZ_JBHZCN010000039.1, read on the forward strand.
CGGTGGAGATCCCTGCGGGCTCGTCCGCGACCTGGACGTTGACGGGCACGCTGGCGCCGGATGCGACCGTGACGCCGACGAACACGGCGGTGGTGACGGGCGGTCCTGATCCGACGGCGACCGCGCACACCGCTGTCGCTTCGCCGACCTCGACGCCTTCGCCTCAGGCGAAGCTCGTCGTCTCGAAGGTGCTGCTCACGGATCCTGTGGTTCCGGGTCAGCAGGTGCAGTGGCGGGTGTCGGTCACGAACAACGGTCCTTCGCGGGCGCGGAACGTGGTGGTGACGGATCAGGTGCCGTCGGGGGTGAGCGGTGCTTCGATGACGGGTTCGGACGGTTCCACCTGCCCGATCGCCAGCGGTGTCGCGACGTGTCCCGCGGTGGAGATCCCGGCCGGGCAGACGATGACGTGGACGCTCTCCGGCACGCTGGATGCGAACGCGACGACCACGCCGACCAACACGGCGGTCGTCACGGGCGGTCCTGACCCGACGGCGACCGCGCACACCGCCGTCGCCTCGCCGAGCACGTCGCCCTCGCCTCGTGCGAACCTCACCGTCTCGAAGTCGCTGCTGACGAACCCGGTGGTGCCGGGTCAGCAGGTGCAGTGGCAGGTGAGCGTCACGAACAACGGTCCTTCGCGGGCGCGGAACGTGGTGGTGACCGATCAGGTGCCGTCCGGGGTGAACGGTGCCTCGATGAAGGCGGATGCTGACGGCTCCACCTGCCCGATCGCCAGCGGTGTCGCGACGTGTCCCGCAGTGGAGATCCCGGCCGGCCAGACGATGACCTGGACACTCTCCGGCACGCTGGACCCGAACGCGACTGCGACCCCCGGCAATACGGTGACGGTGACGGGTGGCCCGGACCCGACGGCGTCCACGCACACAGCGGTGGCGTCTCCGTCCAACTCGCCTTCCCCGCAGGCGAATCTGACCGTGTCGAAGTCGCTGCTGACGAACCCGGTGGTGCCCGGTCAGCAGATCCAGTGGCAGGTGTCGGTGACCAACAACGGGCCGTCGCGGGCTCGGAACGTCGTGGTCACGGATACGGTGCCGTCCGGGGTGAACGACGCCTCGATGCGGGCCGACGCCGGTGGGGTCGCCTGCCCGATCAGTGGTGGTGTGGCGACGTGTCCCGCGGTGGAGATTCCGGCAGGGCAGACGATGACCTGGACGTTGACGGGAACGCTCGCCTCCGATGCGACGGCGACGCCGTCGAACACCGTGACGGTCACGGGTGGTCCGGACCCGACTGCCGCCACGCACACGGCGGTGGCTTCGCCGTCGAACTCGCCGTTGCCGCAGGCGAATCTGTCGGTGTCGAAGGTGCTGCTGACGAACCCGGTGGTGCCGGGTCAGCAGATCCAGTGGCAGGTGAGCGTCACCAACAACGGGCCTTCGCGGGCGCGCAATGTGGTGGTGACCGATCGGGTGCCGGTTGGGGTGAGCGGTGCCTCGATGACGGGTTCGGACGGTTCCACCTGCCCGGTCGCCAGCGGTGTCGCGACGTGTCCGGCGGTGGAGATCCCGGCCGGCCAGACGATGACGTGGACACTCTCCGGGACGCTGGACCCGAACGCGACCACCACGCCGACCAACTCCGTGACGGTGACCGGCGGTCCCGACCCGACGACGACCAGCCACACGGCGGTCGCCTCGCCGACTTCGTCGCCGACCCCGCAGGCCGGGCTGAGTATCGGCAAGGTGCTGCTGACGAACCCGGTCGTGCCGGGCCAGCAGATCCAGTGGCGGGTGAGCGTGACCAACAGCGGTCCCTCGCGGGCCCGGAACGTCGTGGTGACGGACCAGGTTCCGACCAGTGTCAACGGCGCGTCGATGACGGCGGACGCCGACGGTTCCACCTGTCCGATCGCCAATGGTGTGGCGACGTGTCCGGCGGTGGAGATTCCGGCGGGGCAGACGGCGACCTGGACCCTCAGCGGCACCCTCGACCCCAACGCGACGTCGACGCCGGGCAATACGGCAGTGGTGACGGGCGGCCCCGACCCGAGCGCGACGGCGCACACGGCCGTGGCCTCGCCTTCGAACTCGCCGTCGCCGCAGGCGAATCTGTCGGTCTCGAAGGTGCTGCTCACCGATCCGGTGGTCCCGGGCCAGCAGATCCAGTGGCGGGTGACGGTCACGAACAACGGGCCGTCGCGGGCGCGGAACGTCGTGGTCACGGATGCGGTGCCGGCGGGTGTGAACGACCCGAGCATGGTCGCCTCCGACGGGACCACCTGCCCGATCGCCAACGGGACCGCGACCTGCCCGGCGGTGGAGATCCCCGCGGGCTCGTCCGCGACCTGGACCCTGACCGGGACGCTGGCGCCGGACGCGACCGTGACGCCGACGAACACGGCGGTGGTGACGGGTGGTCCGGATCCGACGGCGACCGCGCACACGGCGGTGGCGTCTCCCTCGAACTCGCCCGCGCAGCAGGCGAGGCTGACGGTGTCGAAGGTGTTGCTCACCGACCCGGTGGTGCCGGGCCAGCAGGTGCAGTGGCGGGTGAGCGTGACCAACAACGGGCCTTCGCGGGCGCGGAACGTGGTGGTGACGGATCAGGTCCCGTCCGGGGTGAACAGTGCGTCGATGAAGGCGGATGCCGACGGTTCCATCTGCCAGATTGCCAATGGTGTGGCTACGTGTCCGGCGGTGGAGATCCCGGTCGGGCAGACGGCGACCTGGACGCTGTCCGGCACGCTCGATGCGAATGCGACCAGCACGCCGACGAACACGGCCGTGGTCACCGGCGGTCCCGACCCCTCGGCCACGGCGCACACGGTGGTGGCTTCGCCGTCGAACTCGCCCTCGCCGCAGGCGAAGCTGACCGTGTCGAAGGTGCTGCTGACGAACCCGGTGGTGCCGGGTCAGCAGATCCAGTGGCGGGTGTCGGTCACGAACAACGGGCCTTCGCGTGCGCGGAACGTGGTGGTGACGGATCAGGTCCCGTCCGGGGTGAACAGTGCCTCGATGGCGGCGGATGTTGACGGTTCCACCTGTCCGATCGCCAATGGTGTGGCCACGTGCCCGGCGGTGGAGATCCCGGTCGGGCAGACGGCGACCTGGACGCTGACGGGCACGCTGGCGCAGGATGCCACGCTGACGCCGGGCAACACGGTGACCGTGACGGGTGGTCCGGACCCGAGTACGCCGACCCACACGGCGGTGGCGTCTCCGTCGAACTCGCCCTTGCCGCAGGCGAATCTGGTGGTCTCGAAGGTGCTGGTCACTGACCCGGTGGTGCCGGGCCAGCAGATCCAGTGGCGGGTGAGCGTGACGAACAACGGCCCTTCGCGGGCTCGGAACGTGGTCGTCACCGACCGGATCCCCGACAGGGTGCTGAACGGGTCGATGAGTGCGCAGGACGGTACGGCGTGCCCGATCGCGAGCGGGACGGCGGCCTGTCCGGCGGTGGAGATCCCGGCCGGGCAGACGCTGACCTGGACGCTCACCGGGACCCTCAGCCCGGACGCGACGGTGACCCCGACCAACACGGCGACCGTGACCGGTGGTCCGGATCCGACGGCTGCCACCCACACGGCGGTGGCGTCTCCTTCCAACTCGCCTGTACCGCAGGCGAATCTGGCGGTGTCGAAGGTGCTGCTGACCAACCCGGTGGTGCCCGGGCAGCAGATCCAGTGGCGGGTGACGGTGACCAACAACGGTCCCTCGCGGGCCCGGAACGTCGTGGTCACGGACCGGGTACCGGACGGTGTCAGCGGTGCGGGCATGACCGCCGCCGACGGGACCGTCTGCCCGATCACGAACGGGACGGCCGCCTGCCCGGCGATCGAGCTGGAGGTCGGCCAGTCGCAGACGTACACGCTGAGCGGCACGCTCATGCAGGACGCGACCGTGACGCCGACGAACACGGCGGTGGTGACAGGTGGTCCCGACCCCTCGGCCACGGCGCACACGGCGGTGGCTTCTCCCTCGAACTCGCCCTCGCCGCAAGCGAAGCTGACCGTGTCGAAGGTGCTGCTGACGAACCCGGTCGTGCCGGGGGAGCAGATCCAGTGGCGCGTTTCGGTGACCAACAACGGTCCTTCGCGGGCCCGGAACGTGGTCGTCAGTGACCGGATCCCGGACGGGGTCTCCGATGCCGTGCTCCAGTCGGACGCCGACGCGAGCCGGTGCCCGATCACCGGCGGGACGGCAGTGTGCCCGGCGATCGAGCTGGAGGTCGGGCAGACCGCCTCGTACACGCTGACCGGGAGGCTGGCGCCGGACGCGACGGTGACGCCGACGAACACGGCGGTGGTGACGGGTGGTCCCGACCCCTCGGCCACGGCGCACACGGCGGTGGCCTCGCCGTCGAACTCGCCCTCGCCGCAGGCGAACCTGAGCATCGCCAAGGTGCTGGTGACCAACCCGGTCGTCCCCGGGCAGCAGATCCAGTGGCGGGTTTCGGTGACCAACAACGGTCCCTCGCGGGCCCGGAACGTGGTCGTGACCGACACGATCCCGGCCATGGTCAACGCCCCCGGGATGACCTCGGACACGGACGGTTCGACCTGTCCGATCAACAACGGCGTGGCGACCTGCCCCGCCGTCGAGATTCCGGCCGGCTCCACCGTGTCCTACACCGTCACCGGGACGCTCGACCCGGCGGCGACCAGCACCCCGGCGAACGTCGCCGTCGTCACCGGCGGGCCCGATCCGACGGCGACGGCCCACACGGCGACCGCGGAGGCCAGTGAGACGGTCGTGCCGCAGGCCCGCCTGACGGTGTCGAAGGTGCTGCTGACCGACCCGGTGGTGCCCGGACAGCGGATCGAGTGGCGGATCAGCGTGACCAACAACGGGCCGTCCCGGGCCCGGAACGTGGTGGTCAGCGACCGGCTGCCGGACGGCGTCGTCGGCGCCGAGCTGACGCCGGACGCGACGCACGCGGCCTGCCCGGTCTCGGGCGGCGTGGCGACCTGTCCGGCGGTGGAGATCCCGGTCGGCGGGACGGCGACGTACACGGTCGCCGGCACCCTCGCCCAGGACGCGACGACGGTGCCCGGCAACACCGCCGTGGTGACCGGCGGACCGGACCCGAGCGCGACGGCCCACACGGCGGTCGCCTCGCCCACCGGCTCGCCCTCGCCGCAGGCGCGGCTGAGCCTGGCCAAGGTGCTGGTCACCGACCCGGTGGTGCCGGGTGGGACGATCCAGTGGCGGGTGACCGTCACCAACCAGGGGCCGTCCCGGGCCCGGAACGTCGTGGTCACCGACCGGGTCCCGGACGGCGTGACCGGCGCCATGATGGTCTCGGACGAGGACGGTACCCGGTGCGCGATCACCAACGGCGTCGCCGGCTGCCCGGCGATCGAGCTGGAGGTCGGGCAGATGGCCTCGTACACGCTGAGCGGGACGCTCGCTGCCGATGCCGTCGTCACCCCGACGAACACGGCGACGGCCACGGGTGGTCCGGACCCGAGCACGCCGACTCACACGGCGGTCGCCTCGCCCACCAACTCGCCGTCACCGCAGGCGAATCTGTCGGTGTCGAAGGTGCTGGTCACCGACCCGGTGGTGCCGGGTCAGCAGATCCAGTGGCGAGTGACGGTGACCAACCACGGGCCTTCGCGGGCGCGCAATGTGGTGGTGACGGATCGGGTGCCGGCCGGGGTGTCGAATGCGTCGATGGTGGCGCAGGACGGTACGGCGTGCCCGATGGCGAGCGGGACGGCGACGTGTCCGGCGGTGGAGATCCCGGCGGGGCAGACGCTGACCTGGACGCTGTCCGGGACGCTGGATGCCAATGCGACGGTGACGCCGACCAACTCGGTCACCGTGACGGGTGGTCCGGACCCGAGTACGCCGACCCACACGGCGGTGGCTTCGCCGTCGAACTCGCCGTCGCCGCAGGCGAATCTGTCGGTGTCGAAGGTTCTGTTGACGAACCCGGTGGTGCCGGGGCAGCAGATCCAGTGGCGGGTGAGCGTGACGAACAACGGGCCGTCGCGAGCGCGCAACGTCGTCGTGACCGACCAGGTGCCGGCCGGGGTGTCGAACGCGTCCATGGCGGCGCAGGACGGTACTGCCTGCCCGATCGGCAATGGTGTGGCGACGTGTCCGGCAGTGGAGATCCCGGCCGGTGACACGGTGACCTGGACGCTTACCGGGACGCTGGATGCCGATGCCACGGTGACGCCGATCAACTCGGTCACCGTGACGGGTGGTCCGGACCCGAGCACGCCGACCCACACAGCGGTGGCTTCGCCGTCGAACTCGCCGTCGCCCCAGGCGAATCTGTCGGTGTCGAAGGTGTTGCTGACGAACCCGGTGGTGCCGGGTCAGCAGATCCAGTGGCGGGTGAGCGTGACGAACAATGGTCCTTCGCGAGCCCGGAACGTCGTCGTCACCGATCAGGTGCCGGCCGGGGTGTCGAACGCGTCCATGGCGGCGCAGGACGGTACCGCCTGCCCGATCGCGAACGGGACGGCGACCTGCCCGGCCGTCGAGATCCCGGCCGGTGGCACGGTGACCTGGACGCTCACCGGGACACTGGACGCCGACGCCACCGTCACACCGACCAACTCGGTCACTGTCACGGGCGGGCCCGACCCGAGCACGCCCGTGCACATCGCCACCGCCTCGCCCAGCGGCACTCCCGAGCCGCAGGCCCGGCTGTCGGTGTCGAAGGTGCTGCTGACCGACCCGGCGGTTCCGGGCCGGCAGATCCAGTGGCAGGTCAGTGTGACGAACGACGGTCCTTCGCGGGCGCGGAACGTGGTCGTGACCGATCAGGTGCCGGCCGGGGTGCTGAACGCCTCGATGGCGGCGCAGGACGGTACGGCGTGCCCGATCGCGAACGGGACGGCGACCTGCCCGGCCGTCGAGATCCCGGTCGGCGGGCTGCTGACCTGGACCCTGACCGGCACGCTCGACCCCGCCGCCACGGTGACGCCGACCAACACGGCCCTCGTCACCGGCGGCCCGGACCCGAGCACCGTCACCCACACCGCGGTGGCCAGTCCCTCGACCGGGCCGGTGGCCGAGGCACGCCTGTCGGTCGCCAAGGTGCTGGTCACCGACCCGGTGGTGCCCGGTCGGCGGATCGAGTGGCGGGTGACCGTCACCAACCAGGGGCCGTCCGTCGCTCGTGACGTGGTGGTCACCGACCGGGTGCCGGACGGGGTGTTGAACGCGTCGATGACGGCGGACGACGGGACGGTCTGCCCGATCGCGAACGGGACGGCGACCTGTCCGGCCGTCGGGATCGCCGTCGGCGCCACCCGGACCTGGACCCTGACCGGCACGCTGGACGCCGGTGCCACCGTCACGCCGGTCAACACGGCGACCGTGACCGGCGGGCCCGACCCGAGTACGCCGACCCACACGGCGGTCGCCTCGCCGAGTTCCTCGCCGTCGGCGCAGGCCCGGCTGACCGTCGCCAAGGTCCTCGTCACCAACCCGGTGGTGCCCGGGGCGCCGATCGAGTGGCAGGTGACCGTGACCAACGACGGCCCCTCCACAGCGCGCGGTGTCGTGGTGACGGACCGGGTGCCAGCCGGGGTGAGCGGCGCCACGATGACCGGGCCCGGCGGTGCGAGCTGCACCGTCGCGGACGGGACGGCGACCTGCCCGGCGGTGGAGATCCCGGTCGGGCGGACGCTGACCTGGACCCTGCGCGGCACGCTCGACCCGGCCTCGACCGTCACGCCCGCCAACACGGTCACCGTGACCGGTGGGCCCGACCCGGTGACGCCGACGCACACGGCGGTCGCCTCGCCGAGCTCGTCGCCCTCGGGGCAGGCCCGGCTGACCGTCGCCAAGGTGCTGCTGACCTCCCCGGTCGTCGCCGGGCAGCAGATCCGGTGGCGGGTCACCGTGACCAACGACGGGCCCTCGCTGGCCCGCAACGTGGTCGTCACCGACGAGGTGCCCGCCGGCGTGAACGACGCGTCGATGACGGCCGACGCCGACGGGACGCCGTGCCCCGTCGCGAACGGGACGGCGACCTGCCCGGCGGTGGAGATCCCGGTCGGTACGACGCTGTCCTGGACGCTGACCGGCACGTTGGACCCGAACGCCACGGCCGTTCCGGTCAACACGGTGGTGGTGACGGGCGGCCCGGATCCGAGCGCGACCGCGCACACGGCGGTGGCGACGCCGACCGAGCCGATCACGGTCCAGCACGACCTGCTGCTCAGCAAGCAGGCGAGCCCGGCGAACCCGAAGGCCGGTGACACCGTGACGTACACGGTCACCGCGACCAACCGGGCCAGCGGCACGTACCTCGGGGCCGTCGTCACCGACGACCTCTCCGGGGTGCTGGACGGCGCGGTGTACGACGCCGACGCCCGTGCCAGCAGCGGACGGACGGCCTACGCGGCGCCGCGGCTGACCTGGACGCTGGACCTCCTGCCGGGGGCGACGGAGACGCTCACCTACACCGTCACCGTGAAGCCGGACGCGGGCGGCACGGCGCTGGTCAACCGGCTGACCGCCGACGGGTCCAACTGCTCGGGCGGCAACGGGGCCCGCCGGGCGGTGGTGGGCAACTGCTCGACCACCACCACCGTCCGGAACACGCCCAGCCCGAGCCCGACCAGCAAGCCGCCGCTGCCGCCCACCGGGAGCGGGAACCCGTTCGCGGCGCTGCTGGCGACGGTGGTGTTCCTGGTGGTCGGTGGCAGCCTGATCGCGGCCCGCCGCGACCGCCGCTCCCGTCGCTGACCCGCGGTGACCGTCGGGGGGGCCGGTGGGCCCGCCCCCCCGCCGGCCCGGGTGACACCACGGGTGGCCCGGCCGCGAAACCGAGGGAAAACCGCGCCGCGGGGTAGC
>NZ_JBHZCN010000039.1:76737-79819 GCF_042755465.1 Kitasatospora sp. NPDC059160
GGCCCGGGTTCACTCCTCGGTGGCCCGGCAGTCGAAGCTGAGGAACACCGGCGCGGCGTGATCGCGTAGGGCCGGGAGCAGGGCGGCCAGGTAGTCCGGCACGAGCCTCACCGAGCCGAGGTCGTGCAGATCGATCCAGCGGAACTGCAACTGGGCCTCCCTGCTGCTGATCCCGGGCCGGCCGGCGGTGCCGGGGAGCCTGGGTTCGACGAGGAAGTAGAAGCAGACGTCGTGGTGGAGTTCGCCCCGGTCGTCCCGGAAGAAGCTGTCCGCCACGACGGCGAGGCGGCCGCACCGCACGGCGACGCCGGTCTCCTCCAGGAACTCCCGTTCGCAGGCGGTGGTGAGGGACTCGCCGGGCTCCAGGCCGCCGCCGGGCACGCCCCAGAGCTCGATGTCGGCGAGGCTCTCCATGAGCACGGCGTGGTCGTGGAACCAGAGGCCGGCCGAGCGGATCCGGGCGGGGGTGGTCTCGGCGGCGGTCTCGGGCACGGTGCGGTTCCTGGGGGTGGCGGATGGGGTGGGGCCGTCAGCGTAACCCGGCCCGCGGGGGTGGGTTCCCGCGGGCCGGGTGGGGCGGGCCGGAGTCGGTCGGGGCCGGTCGGTGACGGTTTCGGCGGTCAGGGTTGGAGGGTCAGGGTTGGACGGTCAGGGCGAAGACGTGGATCGCGGGGGCGTCGGGGAGGGTGACGGAGCGGATCGTCCGGCCGGGTGTCAGGGGGACGGTGTTGGTGAAGACGCCGTAGCTGGTGCCGTAGTTGGCCGGGCCGGTGGGGGTGTTGCGGTGGTCGGTGGTGAAGGCGGTCTTCGCGCCGTAGGCGTCGGTGGGGGAGCAGCACCAGTTGGGGAAGCCGAGTTGGCCGGTGCTGGTGGTGCCGTCGGTGTAGGTGACGGTGACCGTGCCGGCGGTGAAGCCGGCTTCGGCGCCGAGGAAGCCCAGCGCGGTGCCCTGGCCGGTGAGGGTGATCTGCTGGCCGGCGGCGGACACGTTGTCGGCGGTGCCCGGGGCCGAGGACGGCCAGGTGAAGCCGAGGCCGTTGGCGCTGATGGTGGCGCCCGGGGTGGCGCCGGCGGCGGCCAGGGCCTGGGTCGAGTAACTGTCCCCGTTGCCGTCGAAGTTGCCGGGGGCGGGGGCGCTCTCGGAGGTGGTGCCGACGTTGTCGAACGCGGCCGCCAGCGAGGGGTAGGGCACGGTCTGCACGATCGTCCGGTCGCCGCTGACCGTGTCGACGGCCGTCGGCCGGGCCCGGTAGCTCGCGGTGGCGGTGATGGCCGTGACCGTCGTCCCGGGGGTGCCCTGCGGGCCGTGCACCGTCACAGTGGCCGAGGCCGTTCCGCCGGGTTCGACGCGGGGCAGGGCGGTGGTCGCGGGGGTGACGGTCCAGCCGGCGGGGGCGGTGACCCGCAGTCGGGTGTCGTTCAGCGGGACGGCGCCGTGGTCGGCCAGGGTGATCCGGTACGTCCCGGGGGCCTCCGCCGTGCTGATGTCCTGCCAGGTGAGGGCGGTCGCGGGGGCCGCGCCGCGGGTGGCGCCGGGGTGGACGCGGTAGAGCACGGTGGCGTGCGGCGGGACGTCCGCTGAGATCACGCCGGTCGTGCCGGTGACCTGCTTGGTCACCAGGTCGTGGAGGGCGTAGCCGATGGCGGAGGGCAGGCCGGCCCGGGCGGCGGTGGTGGTGATGGTCTGCGCGGTGTCGGAGGAGTTGAACAGGGCGACCGCGCGGTCCCCGCCGGCCAGCGGCTTGCTGAGCACGTCGGAGCCGGTGTCGTGCCGGACGATCTTGCCCTGGACGCCGAGCCGGTCCTGGTCGACGGCGATGACGTCCTCGTTGCCGAGCACGGCCAGCGCGGCGGGGGAGAGGTGGGTGAGGTCGGTGCTGGAGATCAGCGGCGCGGCCATCATCGCCCACAGCGAGGTCTGGCTCTGGATCTCGTCCTGGCTGAGGCCGGAGTCGCCGGCGAGCAGGAAGTCGGGGTCGTTCCAGCGCCCCGGTCGTTGCAGCGCGGGCAGGCCGACGTTGTAGCCGTAGTTGTCCTTGATCGAGGCCCACTTCTCGCGGCCGGGGGCCTGGCCGAGGGCGATGTCGGCGCCCTCCCGCCACAGGTTGCCGAGTTGGGCGGACCAGCGGATCACCGACTCCCAGTTCGCCGCGCCCTGGAAGTAGGCGGGGGCGGAGATCGAGAAGACGATCGGGCGGTGGGTGTTGAGCAGGGCCGTGCTCATCGCGGTGTAGGTGTCGCGGTAGCTCTGTTCCTCGGTCTCGCCGGGCTTGGTGGGGACGTTGCAGCCGTCGAGCTTGACGTAGTCGACCTCCCAGGACGCGAACAGGTCGGCGTCCTGCTGCCAGTGGTCGAGCGAGCCGGGGTAGCCGCCGCAGGTGCTGGTCCCGGCGTCCTCGTAGATGCCGAACTTGAGCCCGAGCTGGTGGAGTTGGCGCCCGACGTAGGCCATGCCGTCCGGGAAGAGGGCAGGGTCGGCGACCAGGGCGCCCTTGGCGTCGCGCTGTCGGGACATCCAGCAGTCGTCGATGGTGACGGTGTCGTAGCCCTTCTTCGCCAGCCCGGTGGTGACCAGGGCGTGGGCGTTGTCGAGGATCGTCTTCTCGTCGATCCCGCACTGATAGTAGGACCAGTCGTTCCAGCCCATCGGCGGGGTGGGGGCGTAGTCGGGGTACTGGGCGGCGGCGCCCGGCGGGGCGGGTGCGGCGGCGGCCGCGGGGAGGGCCAGCAGCGTTCCGGTGGACGCTGCGGCGAGCGTCGTGCAGCAGGCGACGGCGGCACGGAGCCACCGGGGGAGGGGAGTTGACACGCTTCGACCTCACGGGATCTTCGGGGTCAGGGCATGGTGAACGGCGTTGCCTCGGCGGGATCAGTTGTACGGGGCTCTGCTCAGTTCTGACAAGAGCACGGCAGGAACAATCAGGATCGAGCAGATCTGAGGGGGTTCGGAGCAGGGGCGTGCAGAGCGGCGGGTGGACGGACGGCGAAGTGGCCGGGCCCCCAGGGGCCGGAAAGCACCGGGCCCCGCCCCAACGGGGGCGGGGGGGGGTCGAGGCAAGCCCCGAGGGGGGGGGCCCGCGCG
>NZ_JBHZCN010000040.1:0-79443 GCF_042755465.1 Kitasatospora sp. NPDC059160
TTTTGGGTGTTGTGTTTTTTGTTTAATATATTGGGGTTGTTTTGTTCGTTTTTGTTTTACTTATTTCTGGTTTCTCTGTTGTCGGTTTGTTGTGGGGGGGTTTGGTTGGGTTGGGCCCTGGCGCGGGAGAGAGGGGCACCCGCCGGTGTCGTACCGGCGAGTGCCCCTCACCCGTGGTACGTCAGGCCTGCTCGGCCGGCGCGTCGGTGGCCGGAGCCTCGACGGCCGGGGTCTCGGCAACCGGAGCCTCGGCGGCGGGGGCCTCAGCGGCCGGAGCCTCGGCGGCGGCGGGGGCCTCCTCGGCCTTCTTCTCGCCCTCGATGAGGTCCTTCTCCCAGTCGGCCAGCGGCTGGTCGGCGCCCGGCTCGGCCTTGGTGTCGCCCTTGGCGACACCGGCGCGGGACTTCAGGCCCTCGGCGACGGCGTCGGCGATCACGCGGGTCAGCAGGGTGACGGAGCGGATCGCGTCGTCGTTGCCCGGGATCTTGTAGTCGACCTCGTCCGGGTCACAGTTGGTGTCGAGGATGGCGACGACCGGGATGTTGAGCTTCCGGGCCTCGCCGACCGCGATGTGCTCCTTCTTGGTGTCCACGATCCAGACAGCGCTGGGAACGCGCTGCATGTCGCGGATACCGCCGAGGGTCTTCTCCAGCTTGTCGTGCTCGCGCTGGAGGACCAGGAGCTCCTTCTTGGTGAGGCCGGAACCGGCCACGTCCGAGAAGTCCAGCTCGCCGAGCTCCTTGAGGCGCTGCAGGCGCTTGTAGACGGTCGAGAAGTTGGTCAGCATGCCGCCGAGCCAGCGCTGGTTCACGTAGGGCATGCCCACGCGGGTGGCCTGCTCGGCGATGGCCTCCTGGGCCTGCTTCTTCGTGCCGACGAAGAGGACGCTGCCGCCGTGGGCAACGGTCTCCTTGATGAACTCGAAGGCGCGGTCGATGTAGTTCAGCGACTGCAGCAGGTCGATGATGTAGATGCCGTTGCGCTCGGTGATGATGAAGCGCTTCATCTTCGGGTTCCAGCGGCGGGTCTGGTGACCGAAGTGGACGCCGCTCTCCAGCAGCTCCCGCATCGTGACGACGGCCATTGCCGTGCTCCTCAGGTGTTACGGCCCGACTGTGGCCGCCCTCGGGGGGTTCCCCTCGGGCGAGATGCCTACGGCCGGGTCAGTCTCGGTTGTCCGTGGCGGCCAGGTGACAGCCACGCCTGACGCCCCGATCGTGCCGAGCCGCTTCCACCCGCTCGGTCCGGGGACCGGTCGGGCTCGGCGGACCGAGCGGCACTCGCACCTGGCGGAGGCCGCGGAAGAACCGTGTCCGACCACCGGTGGCGGGGCGTGCGAAGTCGACCCGGTGGACCGGGTCGCGTGTGAAGTGTACGGGAAGCGCCGAGCGGCGAGCGACTTCTCGGGCGCCCGGGGGCCCGCGGGCGGACCGCGCCCGAGCGGCGGATGGCCTGGGGGAAGCCCGGGAAACGACCGCGGCGGACGGGGCCGCGGCGACCGGCGAACGGGCGCCGGCTGGTCGGCTCCCTGCCCACCGACCGGTTCTCGTATGCCGTTTGTCCACCGGACGGCGGCATCCGTACACCCGTCGGGGGGACGGCGACCGGCGGTGGGGGCGGTTTGTCCACAGGAATCCGGAAGGGGGTGGTCTGGGCAGCGGGGCCCGGCCAGCCTCGGGGCATGACTGGGCGCAGCGGGGTTCGAGGGGCGGTCGCGGAGGCGATCGGATGGATGGCCGGGTGGGTGGCCAGGTGGATGGCCGGGTGGGCGCGTGGCCGACCGGTGGGGGTGGGCGGGGTGGCCGGTGCGGTGGTCACGCGGGTGGTGCGGGGGATCGCGCTGGGGGTGGTGCTCGCCCTGATGGCGGGTGCGGGGGTGGCGCGGGCCGCCGCGGCGGGCGAGGTCGGCGCGGGTGCGGGTGGCGTGGGTACAGGCATGGACGCGGGTGGCACGGGCGCGGGAGGCGCGGGCGGGGGTTCCACCGGCCGGGGGCCGGTGCGGGCCTGGCCGGTGGGCGGGCCCGGCGGGGTGCTGGGGCGCTTCGTGCCGCCGGCCAAGCCGTGGGCGGCCGGGCACCGGGGCGTGGACCTCGCCGCCGCGCCCGGGGCGGAGGTGCGGTCGGCGGCCGCCGGGGTGGTCGCGTTCTCCGGGCTGGTGGCGGGGCGGCCGGTGGTGACCGTCGTCCATCCGGGCTCCGGGACTCCCCCGCTGCGGACCACCTACCTCCCCGTCACCGGCACCGTCCCGGTCGGCACCGGGGTGGCCGCCGGGCAGGTCGTCGGACGGCTCGCCCCCGACGGACGGCACTGCGGCGCACGGGACTGCCTGCACTGGGGATTGCTGCGCGGGGGCCGCTACCTCGATCCACTGGCCCTGCTGGGCACGGGACGGGCCCGTCTGCTGCCGCTGGGCGGAACGTGAACGCGCGCAACGGCGGCGCGGCAGGGCGGAACGGACGGGGCAGAGGCTCGCGGCGGGGCAGGGGCGGGCTCGCGGCAGGACGGGACGAGGAACGGGCGGGGGCGGGTCAGGTCCGGTCGAGGCCGTGCAACGCCAGGGCCACCGCCGCGTCCGCGACCGCCTCCGGGGACTCCACCGGGCAGCCCGTACGGTCCCCGCCGGCGAACTGCTCGGTCCGGCGGACGGCCGCCTCCACGATCCCCTGCAGCAGTGCCGCGGCGAGTCGGGGCTGGTCGTGGCCCAGTTCCTCCAGCGCCCGGACGACCAGGCCGACGAGCCCGCCGTGCGCCGCCCGGATGCGCTCGCGCGCGGCCTCGTCCAACTCCAGCGCCGAGATGGCCGTGACCGCCCGGTGCCTGGGGTCCCCGGCCAGCGCCAGCTGGCCCCGGACGTACGCCTCGATCCGCTCGGCGGCGGTCTCGCAGCTCGCCATCCCGGCCTCGATCTCGGCCGCCCAGAGCGGGAAGTCCACCTCGCACAGTGCCTCGACCACGGCGGCACGGGAGCGGAAGTACTCGTAGACGGAGGAACGCGCCAGCCCGGTACGGGCGGCGAGCGAGGGGAAGGTCAGGGCCTCCATGCCGCCCTCGGTGAGCAGGGCGCGGGCAGCGTCCAGGAGGGCTGCCCGCTGCAGCTGGCGATGCTCGGCCACCGTGGCCGCTCGGATCTTCGGCACGGACCCACTGTACGGAGCCGCGCGCGCGGCCGGAACGGCGCCGCGCATTCGAAGGAGGAGCCGGCCCGGCGGGCGGCTCCGACGCCCGCTACCGGACGTCCGAGAGCTTGGCCCGCAACTGGAGGACGGACTTGGTGTGGATCTGACTCACCCGGCTCTCCGTCACCCCCAGCACCTGGCCGATCTCGGCGAGGGTGAGGCCCTCGTAGTAGTAGAGCGTGACCACGGTCTTCTCCCGCTCGGGGAGGGTGTTGACCGCCTGGGCCAGCAGTCTGCGCAGCTCGCGGTCCTCGGCCACCTCGACCGGGTCGTCCGCGCCGTGGTCCTCCAGGGTGTCCACCAGGCTGAGCCGGTCGCCACCCTCCCCCACCGGGTGCAGCAGTTCGTCCAGGGCCACCACGTTGGCGAGCGACAGCTGGCTGAAGATCGCGTGCAGGTCCTCGATCGCGATGCCCATCTCGGCCGCGACCTCGGGCTCGTGCGGCGTCCGGCGCAGCCGGGCCTCCAGCGTCGCGTACGTCCGCTCGACGGCCTTCGCCTTCTGCCGCACCGAGCGGGGGATCCAGTCCAGAGCACGCAGCTCGTCGATGATCGCGCCGCGGATGCGGCTGATCGCGTAGGTCTCGAACTTGATGGCGCGGTCGATGTCGAACTTCTCGATCGCGTCGATCAGCCCGAAGACCCCGGAGGAGACGAAGTCGGCCTGTTCGACGTTGGAGGGCAGGCCGACCCCGACCCGCCCCGCCACGTACTTGACGAGTGGTGAGTAGTGGAGGATCAGCTGCTCGCGCAGCCGCTGGTCGCCGGTCTCCTTGTAGGAGCGCCAGAGCTCTTCGAGCGCGCTGCGCCCCTGGGCACCGGGCTCCCGAGCATCGCGGGTCTCCCGGGCGTTACGGGGCTCCTGGGCGCTCCGGGTGTCCCTGACCTGCGCCCCCCGCCCCGCCCCGGGCTGGTCCCGGCGGGGCCGGGGCCCGGGTGGGGAGGTGGCGTCCGGCGCCGGGGCGCTCGAAGGCAACCGGGGGGCGCGGGGTACGGCCGCACCCCCCGGCGCGTCCGCCTCGCCGAGCGCCCCGGTGCCGTGGACCGTCTCGACACCGCACGCGGCGTCGGCACGCTGGGCCGGGTCGGCGTCCCTGGTCGTGTCCGCGGGCTGGCCCGGCACCACCGTCGGCCGGCCGCCCTGACGCGACAGGCCCCCCTTCGTCCCCGCCGCCTTGGACGGGAACTCGGTCGCGGGTCGCCGCTCGGTCCGCGGCCCTCCCGCGGACCGAGCGCCACCGGTCACTCTGTGTCCGGGAATGTGTGTGGGCATACGTAGGTCTGCGCCGTTCTGCCGAGTCATGTGCTGATAGGGAAGGCATGTGGAGCGTAGCGTGACCGACTCACTGCAAAGCGCTACCGCCACTCGGTCGTCCCCCGATCCGGTGGCGTTCACCCATCGGATCCGGGCAGACGAGCGGAAGAACCGGATCAGCAGGTCAGCCGGGCCGTCCCGCCCCGCCTCCCGCGGGCGCACCCGTGTTCGTGCCCCCGGGCGCTCACCTCCTCCGCACCACGCGCCAGTGCGCGCCGTGCCGCTCCACGAAGCCGAGCGAGGCCAACTCGTAGAGCCGTTGCAGGACTTCGTCCGGCGGGAGGCCGGACTGCCGGGCCAGTCGCTCGACCGGAGCGCCTTCGGCCGTGGCCGGTACGGCCTCCAACACCCGGGCCACCGGTGGCTCCAGCAAGTCCCGCGGCAGCACCGGTCCGCCGCGCTGCGGGGCCAGGTCGTCCCCGATCGCCCCGACCAGTTCGGTGATCTCGGCCGCGTCGGTGACCAGCGTGGCGCCGCCGCTGCGGATCAGCGCGTGCACCCCGGCGGAGAGCTCGGAGGTGACGGGCCCCGCGACGCCCATGGTGTGGCGGTTGAGGTCCCGCGCCCGTCTGGCCGTACTCAGGGCGCCGCTGCGCACGGCCGCCTCGACCACCACCGTGCCCCGGGTCAGCGCCGCGATGACCCGGTTGCGGAGCACGAAGCGGAACCGGTTCGGGTGCTCGCCGGGCGGGAGTTCGCTGACCAGCAGGCCCTGTTCGCCGATCCGCCGGATCAGTTCGGCGTTCCCCTTCGGGTAGGCCACGTCGACCCCGCAGGCGAGCACCGCGACCGTCATCCCGCCGACGGCCAGTGCCCCGCGGTGGGCCGCCGCGTCGATCCCGTACGCGGCCCCGGACACCACCACCCAACCGCGCTCGGCCAGTTGGGCCGCGAGCTCGCCCGCGACGTGGGCGCCGTAGGCCGTGCAGGCCCGGGAGCCCACCACCGCCACCGAGCGCAGGGCGAGCAGCCGCAGTGAACCGGTACCGGTCGTCCACAGCCCGATCGGGCGTCCGTCGCCCAGGTCGTCCAGTTGACTGGGCCATTCCGTGTCCCCCGGAATGATGAAGCGTCCACCGACGTCCCGCACCCGTTTCAGGTCGGCCACCGGGTCGAGCCCGGGGAGTCGGGCCTGGTAGGCGGCCAGCCGGGCCTGGTCCAGCCCGGGGTGGTCGGGGACGGCGCCCTCCCGGATCGCCCGCACCACGTCCACGGCGGGGAGTCCGTCGAGCCAGCGGCCGACCACGGCGTCGCCCGGTTCGCTGAGCCGGTTGAGCAGCACCCGGGCGAGGCGCTCCGCCTCGGGCGCGGCCGCCGGACCGGCTTCGTCCGCGTGGGCTGCCCGGGAGTGCCGCAACAGCTGGTTCATGCCGCCTCCTCGTCCTTCGCCGGGAGCCCCTCGGGCTCCGACCGTGGTCCGGGCCGGTCGTCGGGGCCGCTCCGGCGCTGGGCCGGGATGCCGCCGAGGCGGCCGTGCCCGCGCTCGGGCAGCGGCAGCCCCTGCTCGACACCGGTGCGCAGGACCAGGGCGGTGCGCACGTCCCGCTGGTCCGGCCGGTCGCGGCCGGCCAGGTCCGCGACCGTCCAGGCGACCCGGAGCACCCGGTCCAGGCCGCGGGCCGTCAGCAGCCCGCGCTCCAGCTGGCGGGCGACGTCGTTGAGCGCTCCGGCCGAGAGCTGCCAACGGGTGCGCAGTTCGTGGCCCGGCACCTCCGCATTGGTCCGCCACGGGGTGTGCGCCAGCCGCGCGGCGGCCCGCTCCCGCGCCTCCAGCACCCGGGCGGCGACGGTCGCGGTGGTCTCCGCCGTGGTGTCCCGCTCCATCAACTCGATCCTGGTCACCGGGGCGACCTGGACCTGGAGGTCGACCCGGTCCAGCAGCGGCCCGGAGAGCCTCCCCTGGTACCTGCTGACCATCACCGGAGTGCACTCGCAGCCCTCGCCCCGCCGTGAGTACCGGCCGCACGGACAGGGGTTGGCGGCCAGGCAGAGCAGGAACCGCGCCGGGAGCCGCAGCGAACCGGCCGAACGGGCGATCACCACCTCGCCCGACTCCAGCGGCTGGCGCAGCGCGTCGAGCACCCGCACGGGGAACTCGGGCGCCTCGTCCAGGAAGAGCACGCCCCGGTGGGCGAGGGAGACCGCGCCCGGCCTCGGCAGGCCGCTGCCGCCGCCGACGATCGCGGGCATCGTGGTGGAGTGGTGCGGGGCGCAGTAGGGCGCGGTGTCGATCAGCGGGCGCCCGACCGGGAGCAGGCCCGCCACCGAGTGGACGGCCGTGACCTCCAGCGACTCCTTCTGGGTCAGCGGCGGGAGCAGCGCGGGCAGCCGCTCCGCCAGCATCGTCTTGCCCGCGCCCGGCGGCCCCTTGAGGTAGAGGTGGTGGCCTCCGGCGGCGGCGATCTCCAGAGCCCGCCGGGCCTCGTACTGACCGGCCACGTCCGCCATGTCCAGGCGCAGGGTCCGCTCGTCGGGCAGGCCCCGGACGCCCGCGCTGGGCAGCATCAGCCCGGCCATCAGCGGATCCGGCCGGCCGCCGAGCAGGTCCGGCGGCTCCTCCGGCGCCTCCGCCCCGGTCAGGACGGCGACCAGCTGGCGCAGGCTGCGCACCCCGATCACCGTCACGCCCGGCACGAGCGAGGCCTCGGGCGCCGTCTGCTCGGCGACCACGACCCGTTCGTACCCGGCGTCGGCCGCGGCCAGCACCGAGGGCAGCACCCCGCGGACCGGCCGCACCCGGCCGTCCAGCCCCAGCTCGCCGATCAACAGCAGGTCGGCGATGGCGGACGGGTCCAGCCGTTCGGCGGCGGCCAGCACGGCGCAGGCCACCGCGAGGTCGAAGCCGCTGCCGCTCTTGGGCACCGAGGCGGGGCTGAGCCCGACGGTCAGCTTGCGCTGCGGCCAGGCCTCCCCGCTGTTGCAGACCGCGGCGCGGACCCGGTCGCGGGCCTCGGTGAGTGCCTTGTCGGGCAGGCCGACCAGGGTGAACGCGGCCACCCCGGGCTCCAGATCGGCCTGGACCTCGACGATCACTCCGTCGACCCCGACCAGCGCGACGGAACAGGTACGGGCGAAGGCCATCTCAGACCACCCCCCGCAGGTGGTCGACCAGGGCCGCACCCCGTGCCCGGTTGACCACGGCCACCAGGTCGATCCGCACCCCGCCCGGTGGGGCGGGCGGCCACTGCGGATCGGACGGCCCGGGGTCGTACCCGGGCCCGGCCAGCCGGGCGAAGTGCTCGGGCCAGCGTTCGGCCAGCCAGCGCTCGGCGAGCCGCCGCAGCCGGGCGGCCTTGGCCCGGTCGATGGCCTCGCTGGGTTGTTGGAAGCCCCGCTCGGAGCGGGTCTTCACCTCGCAGACCGCGACGGTGTCGCCGTCGAGGGCGACGATGTCCAGCTCACCCTCGACGCAGCGCCAGTTGCGGTCGAGGATGCGGAGCCCGGCGTCCGTGAGGTGCCGGGCGGCGACCCGCTCGCCGTAGCGGCCGAGCCCGTTCCTGGTGCTGCGGTCCTCCCCGGCCCCGCCGTCCGCCCCGGTCGCGGCCGCGTTCGGTACGGCCAGGTCCTGCACGGTCTGGTCCTGCTCGATGGTGTTCTGCACGGTGACCACCTCCGCCGAGGAGGCTGCACCACCGTGCACACCGATGCCGGGAAATTCCGTTCCCCTGTGGATAACCCGGGCCTGTGGACAACTCTTGTCACCCGCAGGAGTGAGAAGCCCCCGTCACGCGAAAATCGGCTGGACAACGCGGGACGGAGTCGTCCAACGTCAGTTCCCGAAGCCGGACTCGTCCGAGGGCAGCTCCAGATCGCTCTTCGCGAGTTCCTCGATGTTCACGTCCTTGAAGGTCAGCACCCGGACCTTACGGACGAACCGGGCCGGCCGGTACATGTCCCAGACCCACGCATCCGCCATCGACACCTCGAAGAACACCTCGCCCTGGACCGAGTGCACCTGCAGCTCGTAGTCGTTGGTGAGGTAGAACCGTCGCTCGGTCTCGATCACGTACTTGAACAGGCCGACGACGTCCCGGTACTCCCGGTAGAGCTTGAGCTCCATCTCGGTCTCGTACTTCTCGAGATCTTCGGCACTCATCCAGGCGTCCCCTCAACTTGTCACGTCCACCCATTGTGGACCACCGCACCCACGCTCAGAGCCGTACCGGATCGACCGGTGGGCCCTCGGCGAGCAGTCGCTCCAGGAAGTCCGCCAGTCCGGCCGGATGGACCGTCTCGGCGGTCCCCCGCAGTTCCTCGACCGTCCACCAGCGCGCCGCGAGCAGCTGGGCGTGCTCGTCCTCGCCCATGTCCGAGTGGTCCAGGCCCGTCTCCGTGGTCCGGGCCAGGTGGAACCACTGCTCCTGCTCGTAACGCTGTCCCCGAAAGGAGAACGACACCGTGCCGTACGCCACCAAGGGCCCCAGGGCCACACCCCGCAAGCCGGTCTCCTCCGCGAGCTCCCGCTCGGCGGCCGCCCGCACGTCCTCCCCCGGCTCCAAGCCGCCCCCGGGCGTGAACCACCACGTCTCGTCGGGCACCGCGGGATCGACGCCCAGGAACAGGAGGATGCGGTCCAGCCCGTCCAGCAGCAGGATCCGCGCCGCCCGGCGACGCTGTGCAGTCATCGCGGCGCTCCACGCTCCTTCGGTTCGCATCGGTGGTGCTACCGATCCTGCCACCCGGCGCGGCCGTCCGGGGCGATGTTCGGCAGAGCGGCCCGACCCGCGACGGCCGTGCTCAGGAGCTGCGCCCCCGGCCGAGCCGGCGCGCCAGGCCGGCCACCCCGCCCACCGCCGAGGTCAGCACGATCAGC
Organism: Kitasatospora sp. NPDC059160; assembly: GCF_042755465.1. Lineage (NCBI taxonomy): Bacteria > Bacillati > Actinomycetota > Actinomycetes > Kitasatosporales > Streptomycetaceae > Kitasatospora > Kitasatospora sp. NPDC059160. The sequence continues at coordinate 9,305 of NZ_JBHZCN010000040.1, forward strand.
GCCGCGCCCGCGACGCTGGCGTAGGCGGCGGGCTCCAGCGGGCCCGGCTCCGCGGCCCGGGGGCCCGCGAAGCCGTCGAAGGCCGAGGTCCGCTCCAGCAGGGCGGTCCGGCCGAGGGGCAGCAGGGTGGCCTCGACCCTCGCCTCGACGGCGGTGGCCGGGACGGTCCCGCCGTCGACCTCCAGGTGGGTGCGGGAGTCCAGCGAGCCGACCCGGTTGTCACCGAGCAGGAACAGCCGGCCCTGCGGCACCGTCACGCTGAACGCATCGCCCTGGCGGCCCTGGGTCGCGAGGTACGGCTCGTCCACGGGCTGCCCGTCGACCGTCAGCCGGTGGTCCGCGGCGGTGGTGGCGACGGTGTCGCCGCCGACCGCGACCACCCGCTTGACCATGAGCTCCCCGCCCCAGGCCTGGTCGCGGAAGACCACCACGTCGCCCCGGCCGACGGCGCCGCCGTCGACCTTGCGGGCGAGCACGGTGTCGCCGATCCGGAGCGTCGGGTGCATCGAGGCGGTGGGGATCTTGTACGGCCGGTAGTCGACCGCGATGAGGGCGAATCCGCCGATCATCAACACCAGCCCGAGCGCGATCGCGACCCCCTGCAGCACCGCGGCGGGCCGGCGGCCGGACCGGGCGGGCGCGGCCGAGTGGTCGGCCGGCTGTTCCACGACACTGCTCATCGACACCGTCCACCTTTGGCCGACCGGAGAACACCACTGGCACGCCGGTGGCTCGGGCGCGAACGCCGGCGGGCCGTGGCACGTCCGAGCAGATTACTCGTCGGTACCACGGCCCGCGCAAGGGTCGGGGAGGAGCAGGTGGAGCTCAGGACTCCTTCCGGCGCTCCGTTCGGGCCCGCGCCCGACGCACCAGCGGAAGCAGGGCGACGGCACCCACCGCACCGGCCACGGGAGGCGCGGCCGGCAAGGCCGCCGCCAGGCCCTTCTGGTCGAAGGTGCCCGGCACCGGGAGCGTGGACCAGTGGCCGACCGGCCAGGCCACCACGAAGGCACGCCCGATCACGTTGTCCACCGGTACGGTCCCGCCGCCCGGCTGGTCCATGTGGAAGCGGGAGTCCAGCGAGTCCGCGCGGTGGTCGCCCATCACCCAGATCCGGCCGTTCGGTACCTTCACCGGAGCGAAGGGGTGGGTCCCACAAGGAGTGTTGCCCGGGTAGATGTACGGCTCGTTGAGCGCGACGCCGTTGACCTTGACCGGACCGTCGTCCGCGCACTCGACGGTGTCGCCGCCGACCGCGATGACCCGCTTGATCAGGTCCTTCTCGTTGGCGGAGGGCATCAGCCCGACGAAGCTGAGCACGTCCTGGACACCGCGGACGAAGGAGTTGCTGCTCTGCTGGGTCGGCTCGTCGCCCAACCAGCCGCCCGGGTCGTGGAACACCACGACGTCCCCGCGCTCGGGCTCGGCGCCGAACCACGGGGTCAGCTTGTCCACCAGCACCCGGTCGCCGACCTGCAGCGTGTTCTGCATCGACTCGGACGGAATGGAGAACGCCTGGACGAAGAAGGTCTTGATCACCAACGCCAGGATCAGTGCGATGCCGACCAGGATCGGCAACTCCTTCAGGAAGGAGCGCTGCTTGCGCGGCTTGGCCGGAGCCTCCGACTCCGACTCGTCGGTCGGCCCGCTCTCCGGCCGCCCGGGCTCCGCCGGGCCGTCGGCCCCGCTCCCGTGCTCGTCGGCGGTCTGGGCAGCCGTGTCCTCGACCGCGGCGGACGGCGCCGAGGACTCGGCGGACCGGGTCACCCGACCGCCCGGGCCCTCGGGTTCCCCGGCGCCTGAGCGGGCGCCGATCACCAAATCCCCCACAACGTCTCCTCCCTGCTGTGCGGACGCCTGCGCGCCCGCGCTCAGAGTGCCGCACAGCGGGCACCACGCTCACCACGACCGTGAACGCATCAGGATTGCCCACAGCAGGCTCTCCTGACACCAACCCGACCCCGGCTCACGACCGGGACCGCTCCCGGCCGCACCTGCACTTCTCTATCACTCCAGGGCATCCGGCCCGCGGTTCCACACGCGCCGTCCGGCCGTCCGACGACCGGAGCGGCTCACCGCGGAGGCCGCCCCGACCGGCGAACGACGAACGGAAGGATGCCCAACACACCCATAACGAGCGGTGGTTCCAATGGAACCGGCCCAATGCCCATCGATTGCGGCGCAGTTCCGCCGGGCCGCGAGGTCGCGGCGAGAGAGGAGAGTGAACCGGGCTCGTCGAGTTGATGGAGCCGGCCCAGCGGCCACCCGATCATGAAGGCGCGACCGACCACGTCGCTCAGCGGCACGGTGCCCTGCCCGGGGTTGCCCATGTGGAAGCGGGAGTCGGCGGAGACGTCGCGGTGGTCCCCCATCACCCACAGCCGCCCCTTCGGCACCGTCACCTTGAACGGCTGGCGGGACGGCGGGTTGCCCGCCGCGAGGTACGGCTCGTCCACCGCACGGCCGTTGACGCTGAGCCGCCCCTGCGGGTCGCAGCACTCGACGGTGTCCCCGCCGACACCGATCACGCGCTTGATCAGGTCCTGCTCGTTGTCGGACGGCAGCAGCCCGACGAAGGTCAGCACGTGCTTCGCCGGGGCCAGGACCGGACCGTCGTCGGCCGCCGTGTGGTCACTCTCCAGCCAGCCGCCCGGGTCCTTGAACACCACCACGTCGCCGCGCTGCGGCTCACTGCCGAACCAGGGGGTCAACTTGTCCACCAGCACCCGGTCCCCGACCTGGATGGTCTGCTCCATCGAGCCCGAGGGGATCACGAACACCTGGATCATGAAGGTCTTCATCACCAGTGCCACCAGCAGGGCCACCAGGATGATCAGCGGGAACTCGCGCAGCAGCGAGCGCTTGCGCCGCCGGGCCACGCGGCGGGCACTGCGCCGACGATCGGCGCGGCCGCGGACCGGCGCGACCGGTTCCGCCCCGGACTCCGCTGCTTCGCCCCCGCTCCCGCCCCCGTCCCCGCCCGGTTCGGGAGCCGGCCGGTCGGCGACCCGGCCCCTACCCCTGGTCCCCACGGCCACCCGTCCCCGGGACCGCGGTGAAGGCCGCGGGCCGGTCCAGTCCGGTCAGGCGCGAGAACGGGTAGACCACCCAGTCCGCCCGGCCGATCACCTTGTCCTCGGGCACGAAGCCGCCACCGGGCTCCCCGAGGTGGTCCCGGGAGTCCCGGGAGGCACTCCGGTGGTCGCCCAGCACGAAGAGCTTGCCGTTCGGCACCAGGACGTCGAAGGCCACGGCGGACGGCTGGTCGCCCGGGGCCAGGTAGGCGCTCTCGTCCACCGGCACGCCGTTGACGGTGAGCGGCGCCCCCGGGCCGGTGCTCCGCACCCGGTCCCCGGCGACGCCGATCACGCGCTTGACGTAGACCGTGTCGCCGGCCGGGACCAGCCCCAGGTCCCGGCCGACCGAGCGGAGGTCGTCCCAGAACCCCGGCGGCTCGGCCGAATCGCGGAGAAAGGAGCCCGTCCCGTCGAAGACCACCACGTCACCGCGCTGGGGGTGCCCGCCGAAGGCGTAGGCGAGCTGGTTGGCGATCAACCGGTCGCCCGGCCGCAGGGTGTCCTCCATCGAGCCCGAGGGCACCGTGAACGGACGGGCCACGAAGGCGTTCACCAGGAGCAGGGCCGCCAGACAGATCCCGGCCAACAGCAGCAGGTCCCGCGAGCGGGACCGCCCGGGCTCCTCGGCCTCGTCCTCGGCCCCCGGCTCGGGCTCCGCCCGCGCGACCCCCGAGGCCTCGGACCCCTCCGCGGCCCCCGAGGCCCCCGGCCCTTCGAGCCGCTCCGGCCCTTCGAGCCGCTCCGGCTGTCCGAGCCGCTCCGGCCGCGCAGCCCGATCCGGCTCGGAAACGACCGCGGACCGCGACAGCGAGTCCGCACCGGTGGGTGCGGGACTGCCGTCGCGGTCCGCGGGTGGTTCGTGCGTGCTCATCGGGCGCAGAGCTTACCTTGCGGTGGCCCGGCCCCTCGGAGCGCTCCGGTCCCCCGGCGCGGCCGGGGGGCGGTGGATCAGCGGTCGCGCTTCTCCTTGATCTTCGCGGCCTTGCCGCGGAGGTCACGCAGGTAGTACAGCTTGGCGCGGCGAACCGCACCGCGGGTCACGACCTCGATCTTCTCGACGACCGGGGTGTGCACCGGGAAGGTGCGCTCCACGCCGACGTTGAAGCTGACCTTGCGGACGGTGAAGGTCTCACCGACGCCGGCGCCGTGGCGGCGGATGACGACGCCCTGGAAGACCTGGACACGGGAGCGGTTGCCCTCGATGACCCGGACGTGAACCTTCAGGGTGTCACCGGCGCGGAAGGCCGGGATGTCGGTGCGCAGCGAGGCCGCGTCGACAGCAGCGAGCTTGTTGCTCATGTTGCTCTCCATCGCAGGCGCCACGGGCCGCCCACGGAAGTTCGTCACAATGGGGTGAGCTGCGGGCCGCATCGGCTGACGGCGATCCCCCCGTGGCGAGGGCGCCGGTCCACGTGCCCCCTACGGAAGGGGGCCAGCGACAGACAGCAGCGGCCTATTCTTCCACATCGACGGCCGTGGACCGAAATCGGCCGAGCTCCTCGTCCCAGGCCAGGCCCAGGACGTCGAGCGCCGCCCGGTCCTTCTTGTCGAAGGCTCCGTACTGCCAGCGCCCGACCAGGTCGGGCCGGTTGGCCAGGGTGCGGGCGAAGGCCTGCTCCCGCCGCCAGCGGGCGATCTTGCCGTGGTTGCCGCTGAGCAGGACGTCCGGGACGGTCCGGCCTCGCCACTCGGCGGGCTTGGTGTAGACCGGGCCCTCCAGCAGGTCGGCCATCGCGCCGGGCGCGAAGGAGTCGTCCCGGTGCGACTCGGCGTTGCCGAGCACGCCGGGCAGCAGCCGGGCGATCGCCTCGACCATCACCAGCACCGCGACCTCGCCGCCGGCCAGCACGTAGTCACCGATCGAGGCCTCGACCACCGGCATCCGGGTGGCCGCCTCCTCGATGACCCGGCGGTCGATGCCCTCGTAACGCGCGGGGGTGAACGCCAGCCAGGGGCGCCCGGCGAGCTCCTGGGCGAGCTCCTGGGTGAACGGCCGCCCGCTGGGCGTGGGAACGACCAGGGTGGGCAGCTCGCCCTCGGGGCCGCCGGCCACCACCGCGTCCAGCGCCTCGCCCCACGGCTCGGGCTTCATCACCATGCCGGGGCCGCCGCCGTACGGGCTGTCGTCCACCGTGCGGTGCACGTCGTGGGTCCATCCGCGCAGGTCGTGGACGTGCACGTCCAGCTGGCCGCGGGCCCGGGCCTTGCCGACCAGCGAGATGTTCAGCGGCTCCAGGTACTCCGGGAAGATCGAGACGACGTCGATCCGCATCCCCGACTGGACGGCCCCCGACTGGACGGCCCCCGACTGCACGGTCCCCGGCTGCACCATCCCCGACTGCCCACCGGGGGCAGCCGCCGAAGCACTCTCCGAGGCACTCTCCGGGGCGGGCACGGGAGCGGGCTCGGGAGCGGCCGTCGACGCGAGGTCCTGCTCGGCGCTCACTCCGACTCCTCCGGCTCCTCCGAGGCGCTGCCGACGACCTCGGCCTCGTCGAGGTCGATCAGCCCGGGCGGCGGGGTGATCACGGCCCGCTGGTTCTCCAGGTCGATGGTCGGCACGATCTGGGTGACGAAGGGCACCAGCACCTCGGTGCCGTCGGCCTTCTCCACCGTGAGCAGGTCCTGGTACGGCAGGTGGACGACCGCGGTCAGCTCGCCGACCGGGGTGCCGTCGAGCAGCACCACGTCGAGGCCGACCAGCTGGTGGTCGTAGTACTCCTCCGGGTCGTCCGGACGCTCCTCCGGGTCGACCTCGGAGATCAGCACGGTGCCCCGCAGCGCCTCCGCCGCGTTGCGGTCCTTGACGCCGGCGAAGCGCAGCAGCAGCCGGCCGCTGTGCACCCGGCCGGACTCGACGGTCAGGGGCCCGGCCGAGGCCGGGTCGGTGAGCAGGACGGCACCGGGGCCGAGCCGGAGTTCCGGCTCGTCGGTGCGGACCTCGACACTGACGTCCCCCCGGATGCCGTGGGCACGGCCGATCCTGCCGACGACGAGCTGCACGGTGATCGTTCTCCTGGAGTTGCTGGGCGAGAAGGCAGAGACAAAGGCAGAGACAGAAGCGGTCACGAAGACCGGTGACGACAGCCGAGGACAGCGGCCGGAGGCAGAAAGCCGGAGACAGAAAAAGGCCGACCGGGACGACATGCGTCCCGGTCGGCCTCAAGCCCGACGGCTGAACGAGCAGCTGCGTCAGCGAATGTTGTCCACGTCGACCAGGTCGACCCGGACGTTGCGACCGCCGAGGGCGCCGACCACGGTGCGCAGTGCGCGCGCCGTGCGGCCACCCCGGCCGATCACCTTGCCGAGGTCATCGGGGTGCACCCGCACCTCGATGGTGTTCCCCCGACGCAGGTTGCGCGAGCGCACCTGCACCTCGTCGGGGTGCTCGACGATGCCCTTCACCAAATGGTCGAGGGCGTCCTCGATCACGATCAGGCCTCGGCGCCGGCGTCGGCCTCAGCCTCGGCCTTGTCCGACTTCTTGGCCTTCGGGGTGATGGCAACACCGGTGGTGGCGTCCTCGAAGCCGGCGACGGCCTTCGCGAACAGGTGCGAGAAGTCCTCGACCTTGGGCTCGGCGACCAGCAGCGGCGCCGGGGCCGGCAGGCCCTTGAACTTCTGCCAGTCACCGGTCAGCTTGAGGATGGCGAGCACCGGCTCGGTCGGCTGGGCGCCGACGGACAGCCAGTACTGGGCGCGGTCGGTGTCGACCTCGATCTTCGAGGGGTTGTAGGTCGGCTGGTAGATGCCGATCTCCTCGATCGCGCGGCCGTCACGCTTGGTGCGCGAGTCGGCGACGACGATGCGGTAGTGCGGGGCGCGAATCTTGCCGAGACGCTTGAGCTTGATCTTGACTGCCACGGGAGTGGATTCTCCTGGTGTTGACGTGGGTGAGCGGTCTCGCCGTCCGCGTGGGGTTGCGGGGCGGTCCGCTCAAGGGACACGCCAGCCGTAGGAGAGAGGGGTCCTGCTCGGCTGCCGAGTACTCAGCTGTCCATTCTGCCATATCGGCGGCAGGGCTCTTCACCCGGCCTTCGCAGACGGAGCCGGGGAGCACCTGTGCCGCGGCCGGGGCGACCGGGCCGGAGCAGGGGGACGGTTTCAGGGGGGACGGTTCAGGGATCGACCGGGAGCCCCCGCTCCCGGTCAGCCCACAGACTCACCGATGCCACCGGTGTCGATCACCCCGGCCGAGCCGACTGCCCGCACAGTCGCCGACCGGTCCCGACCCCGGATTACGCGATCTTGAACGGCTGCTGGCACGCGCCGCAGACGATGGACGCCTGGGCGAGCACCGACGGCACGACGCGGACGTTGCGCCCGCAGCCGCACACCGCCTTGACCCGGACGCCGCCCCCGGAGGAGCCGTGCCGGGCGGCCGGGCCGCGGAACGCGCGGTTGGCGCCGTCGCCGGCCACCGCCTCCTGGTGCGCGCCGAGGGCGCGGTCCAGTCGCTCGATGGTGTCGGCGTAGCGCTCCTGCGTCTCCTTGAGCATGGTCACCTGGGAGAAGCCGCTGCTGGCGTGCGGCTCGACCGGGTGCGCCAGGCCCAGCTCGGAGGCGAGCATCAGGAAGCGCCGGTTGTGGTAGCGGCCGGCCCGCGAGGTGTCCCGGATGTCCCGGGCCGCGGCCAGACCGTGGGCAGCCTCGTGGAGGAGCCGCTCGAAACCGAGCCGCGTGCCACAGGCCGAGGAGGACTCGCCGATCAGTGCCTCGGGCGAGGCCAGGTCGGGGAGGTCCTGGTGGTAGGCCTGGATGTCGCTCCAGGCGGCGGCCAGTTCGGCCGCGAGGACGAGGGGCTGTGTCGTGCTCACGCTAGACCAACGATGCAGAGTGCGCCGATGTTCCGCATGTTCCCGTTCTCCGGGAATTCCCAGGGAACTCCCAGGAATGCACGACTGCGCGCGAATTGCGCGTTCCGGATCTGAGGCAAGACCAACCCCCTGCGGGTTTCGGCCCGTCGCAACGTCGGCGGGCCTCGTGAATTCCGTCCGGGGAGCGGGCTGTCGCCCCCTGGACGTACGGCCCGTGGACCCGTCGAAGTTGACAGGGCCACGGGCCGTACACCGTACCGCTATTCCGTTAATACCGGCAGTTGACCGGCCAGTAGGGATGTCACCTACTCGGCCCCCTCCGGCAGAGTTACCGGATTCTTACCCGCCCGCATTTCGGGCAAATGTCGCCGCCACCGGTCATTACCCGACGACCGCCGACATCGGTGGGCGGCACGCGATCAGTACGCGCACGCCGCGATGACGTCAGTACGAACGCGCGACGATCGCGATATTGCCGTCCTGGTCGTCCGCCTGCGGCACCGAACCGTCGGCCGCGACGATGCAGCGCACCGTGACGCCCTGCTCGGCCAGCTTGGCCTCGCCCGCCGGGCCGAGGTCGGCCCAGGAGATCCGGGCCCAGCCGGTCGCGGCGGCCTCCACGGCCTCGTCGAGGGTCTTGACGTCGACGGTGCGGGACTCGCGGCGCTCGCGGGACTGGCGCAGCAGCAGCGCCTGGTCCTCCTCCAGGAGGCCCGGCAGCAGGGCGGCCAGCGCGTCGATGGAGACCGGCTCCTTGCCGCCCGGGATGCGGCGGGCCAGCATCGCGGTGCCGTTCTCCAGGTCGCGCGGGCCGACCTCGATGCGCACCGGAACGCCCTTGAGCTCCCAGTCGACGGCGCGGCGGCCGAACGGGGTGTCGGTGCGGTCGTCGACCACGACCCGGATGCCGACGGCCTCCAGCTGGGCGCCGATCTCACGGACCTTGGCGATGACGGCGTCGTCGCCCTTGATGGCCAGCACCACGGCCTGGACCGCGGCCAGGCGCGGGGGCACCCGCAGGCCGTTGTCGTCGCCGTGGGACATGATCAGGCCGCCGACCATGCGGGTCGAGACGCCCCAGGAGGTCTGCCAGACGTGCTCGCGCTCGGCGCCCTGCAGCTGGTAGGTGGTGTTGAACGCCTTGGCGAAGTTCTGGCCCAGCTCGTGGCTGGTGCCCATCTGCAGCGCCTTGCCGTCACCCATCATGCCTTCGAGGGTGAGGGTGTTGATGGCGCCGGCGAAGCGCTCCTTGGCGGTCTTGCGGCCGAGCACGACGTCGATGCCGAGCACGTTGGTCATGAAGTCGCCGTAGACCTGGGTGTGGATCATCGACGCGTACGCGCGGGCGTCCTCGTAGGTGGCGTGGGCGGTGTGGCCCTCCTGCCAGAGGAACTCGGTGGTGCGCAGGAAGACGCGCGGGCGGAGCTCCCAACGGACCACGTTGGCCCACTGGTTGATCAGCAGGGGCAGGTCGCGGTGGCTCTGCACCCACTTCGAGAAGTACTCGTTGATGATGGTCTCGGAGGTCGGCCGGACGACGACCGGCTCCTCCAGCTGCTTGCCGCCGCCGTGGGTGACGACCGCGAGCTCGGGTGCGAAGCCCTCGACGTGCTCGGCTTCCTTCGTCAGGTAGGACTGCGGGATGAACATCGGGAAGTAGGCGTTCTGGGCGCCCGCCTTCTTGATGCGCGCGTCCATCTCCTGCTGCATCCGCTCCCACAGCCCGTAGCCGTACGGTCGGATGACCATGGTGCCGCGCACCGGACCGTTGTCGGCCAGCTCGGCCTTGTTGATGAGGTCCTGGTACCAGCGCGGGAAGTCTTCCGCCTGAGGGGTGAGAACGGGTGCCTTAGCCATGGGCGGAATGGTACGGGGATCGGCCCCCTCACTTCGAATCGGTATCACACCGATGAGGGGGTGAGGACACCCTCAGTCGTGGCACGCCGACCGCGGTCCGTCCGCAGGGGGCGCACGACCGCGACACGCGCGCACCACCCTGCACCCCTCTGGACGCCGGGCCCGACCCGCTGTTCGCTGGAGTGGGGCGGGACTTTGGGGGAGCCGTAGCTGCACACCGAAGGACCGGATGGGAGGCCGCGATGGCTTCAGCTCGGACGACCGGCACGACCGCACGACCAGGGACCGCACGACCGGCGGGCGCACGACCGACCGGCGCACGACCGCACCACCCCCCGCAGGAGGCCGCGGGGCCCGCGCGGGCGCGCGACTGGGCGGAGATCCAGGAGCGCATGCTGGTGCCGCTCTACGAGGCGGTGCACGACCGCCTGGAGGTCGGCCCGGCGAGCAGCGTGCTGGGACTGGGCTGCCGGTCCGGACTGGCCCTGCTGCTGGCCGCCGGACGGGGCGCCCAGGTCGCCGGGCAGGAGCCGCGGGACGAGCTGCGCGAGCTGGCCCGGGGGCGTCGGCTGCGGGTGTGCGCGGGGGCCCGGCCGGCCGCCGCCGTCCCCCGCTCGGCCCATTCGCTGGTGACGGTCTTCGACCAGTTGCCCGGTTCCGCCGAGCCCGGGCCGGTGGTCGCCGAGGCGGCCCGGCACACCCTCCCGGGCGGGCACGTGGTGCTCGCCGCCTGGGGCCCGCCGGAGCACTGCGAGAGCGCCCCGGTGCTGGACGCGGCCCGCCGGATGGCCGGGCGGACCACCGCCCGCGACCCGTTCGAACTGAGCGCGCCGGGAACGCTGGAGGACCTGCTGGCCCCGGCCGGCCTGCGCCCGGCCGGCAGCGGCCGGGTGAGCTGCCCGTTCGCCTACCCGGACCTCGACAGCGCGGTGCGCGGCCTGCTCTCCACCGGACTGTTCGAGGCGGCCGAGGAGTTCTCCGGCGCCCCGCTGGTGGCCAAGGAGCTGGAGGAGGCGCTGCAGCCGTACCTGCGCCCGGACGGCTCGGTCCGGATGGAGAACGTCTTCCGCTACCTGATCGCCGAGCGGCCGCGCTGAAGGCCCCCGAGCAACGGAAACCGGGGGCGCCCGCCACCACGGCGGGCGCCCCCGGCTCCCCGGCTCACGCCTCCTCGGAGGCCTTCCGCGGCACCCCGGCGGCCCGGTAGGCCGCCTCCTCGTCGAGGGTCTCCGCCTCCAGCAGCGCCGCCGCCAGCGCGTCCAGCCGCTGCCGCTCCTCGTTCAGGATCCGCACCGCGTCCTCGTAGCACTCGGCGACGATCCGCCGGGCCTCCTCGTCCACCGCGTCCAGCGTGGTCGGCGCCGCCGAGAGCCCGTACGCGCCCTGGGCGTCCGCGGGCACGGCGGTGAGCCGCCCGACCCGCTCGCTCATCCCCCAGCGCCCGGCCATCCCGCGGGCGATGTTGGTGACCTGCTCCAGGTCGCTCTCCGCGCCGGTGGTGATCACCCCGTAGACCACCTGCTCGGCGGCCATCCCGCCGAGCGCGCCGATGATCCGGCCGCGCAGGTAGGGCTCGGTGTACGAGTAGCGGTCGTTCTCCGGGGTGGAGAGGGTGACGCCGAGGGCCCGGCCGCGCGGCACGATGGTGATCTTGCGGACCGGGTCCGCGCCCGGCTGGAGCATGCCCAGCAGCGCGTGGCCGCTCTCGTGGTACGCCGTCCGCTCGCGCTCCTCCTGCGGCATCACCAGCGGTCGCACGGCGCCGAGTTGGACCTTCTCCAGGGCGTCCGAGAGGTCCCGCTCGTTGACCGCGTCCTGCTCCCGCTTGACGGCCAGCAGGGCCGCCTCGTTGACCAGGTTGGCGAGTTCGGCGCCGGTCATCCCGGGCGTGACCTTGGCCAGCTGGGTGAGGTCGGTGTCGCCGGCCAGCGGGACGGTACGGGTGTGGATGCGCAGGATCGCGGCGCGCCCCTCCCGGTCGGGCGGGCTGACGGTGATCCGGCGGTCGAAGCGGCCGGGGCGCAGCAGTGCCGGGTCGAGCACGTCGGCCCGGTTGGTCGCGGCGATCACGATGACGCCCTCGGAGCCGGTGAAGCCGTCCATCTCGGTGAGGATCTGGTTGAGCGTCTGCTCGCGCTCGTCGTGCCCGCCCATGCCGCCGCCGGCGCCGCGCTGGCGGCCGATGGTGTCGATCTCGTCGATGAAGATGATCGCCGGGGCGACCTTGCGGGCCTCGGCGAACAGTTCGCGGACCCGGCTGGCGCCGACGCCGACGATCATCTCGATGAACTCGGAGGCGGAGGCGGAGAAGAACGGCACGTCCGCCTCGCCGGCCACGGCCCGGGCCAGCAGGGTCTTGCCGGTGCCGGGCGGGCCGCTGAGCAGCACCCCGCGCGGCATCTTGGCACCGAGCTTGCGGTAGCGCTCGGGGTGCTTCAAGTAGTCGACCACTTCGGTGAGTTCGGCCTCGACCTCGTCGATGCCGGCCACGTCGGCGAAGGTGGTGCGCTTGCCCTGGTCGGCGGTGACCGGCTTGGGCGGGGCCTTGCGGCCGAGCGGTCCGCCGCCGAGCCCGCCGGCCATCCGACGGGCCAGCAGCACCCAGATGAAGACCAGCAGCAGCATCGGGGCGAGCGAGAGCAGCAGGTTGGTCAGGAAGCTGCGCTGCTGGACCGGGGAGGTGGCGGTGACCTCGACGCCCTGCTGCTGCAGGGTGGTCCACAGGTTGTCGCCCGCGAAGGAGGGGCGCTGGGTGTCGAAGTCGGTGTAGTCGCCCTTGCCGCCGTCGGGTTTGGGCTGGGCGCTCTTGAGGGTGCCCTCGATCGCGTCGCCCTTGGAGTAGATCTTGGTGATGTTGCCCTTGTTCAGCTGGTTGTTGAACTCGGTGTAGGAGATCGTGGTGGCGCCCTCGTTGCCGAAGAACGACAGCAGCAGGTCGGAGATCAGGAACACCACGAGTGCGGTCAGGACGAGGCCCGCCCAGCCGCCGGGCATCCGGCGGCGGGGCGGCGGCGGGGGCGGGGCGCCCTCGGACCGCCAGGGCTGGTCGGGGGTCTGGCGCGGCGGCACGGGTTCGGTCACCCACCGGACGATACGGACAGCCACTGGGGCGGGCCAACCGCAACGCCGCGCCGGACCGTCCGTACGGCCGCACCGACGCCTCCGACCAGCGGATATGACCTCCTGTCAGTGGGCTACGCCGCGCCGCCCGGCCACTCCTCCGCGGTCAGCGCGAACCGCTCGTGGTCGCGCCAGTCCCCCTGGAGGAACAGCATCCGCGGGGTGTAGCCCTCGTGCCGGAAGCCCAGCCGCTTGGCCAGCGCGATCGAGCGCTCGTTCTCCGGCTGCACGTTGATCTCCAGCCGGTGCAGGCCCAGCCCGTCGGCCGACTGCGGGGCGAAGCAGCGGTCCAGGACCAGCCGCAGGCCCTCGGTCATCCGCCCGGTGCCGGCGTACGGCAGGTACGAGTCGTAGCCCAGCGAGGCGTTGCAGAACCGGCCCATCACGATGTTGGCGACGTTCACCTTGCCGACCAGCCCGCCGCTCTCCCGGTCGAGGATCAGGAACGTGCGCAGGCCGGCGCCCTGGCGTCCCAGCAGCTCGGGCAGCCCGTCCGGCTCGACCGGGTTCCACCGTCCGATGTGATCGGCGGACCGGCGGACCGCCTCCGCGTACACAACCTCGTCCTCGGCCCTCGGGGCCCTGATCATCACTCGCACGGCGACATCATCTGGCATGCCGACATCATCCGGCACCGCGAAGCCCGTCGGACACGGCGGCACCCACCGTCCCACCGGCGTCGCCCCGGACACGCGTGCGGCCCGCCGCCCGGAGGACTCCGGACGACGGGCCGCAACAGCGGGAAACCGAGGACTACAGCAGGTCCTTGAACTCCTTGGGCAGTTCGAAGTCGGCCGGGCCCTTGCCCGCGCCGAGACCGAACGCGCCGCCGCCGTCGGCCGGGCCCTGGTCGGCGCCCGGGCCGAGCGCGCGGCGCTCGGCGGCCGCGGCCTCCTCCTGGGCCCGCTTCAACGGGTTGCCGCTCTTGCGCTTGCCCTTGGCCTGCGGGGCCTTCTTGCCGGACTTCTTGGCGCCGCCGCCCATGCCCGGGATCCCCGGCATGCCGGGCATGCCCTTGCCGGAGGCCATCGCGGACATCATCTTGCGGGCGTCGAAGAACCGCTCGACCAGGTTCTTGACCTCGCCGACCTGGACGCCCGCGCCCTTGGCGATGCGGGCCCGGCGGGAGCCGTTGATCAGCTCCGGCTCGGCGCGCTCGGTCGGGGTCATCGACTTGATGATCGCGCCGACCCGGTTGACGTCCTTGTCGTCGATGTTGTTGATCTGCTCGCGGATCTGGCCCATGCCGGGCAGCATGCCGAGCAGCTTGGAGATCGAGCCCATCTTCTGGACCTGCTCCAGCTGGGACAGGAAGTCGTCCAGCGTGAAGGCCTTCGGGCCGCCGCGCAGCTTGGCGGCGATCTTCTCGGCCTCGGCCTGCGAGAAGGTCTGCTCGGCCTTCTCGATCAGCGAGAGGACGTCGCCCATGCCCAGGATGCGCGAGGCCATCCGGTCCGGGTGGAAGGCGTCGAAGTCGTCGACCTTCTCGCCGTTGGAGGCGAACATGATCTGGCGGCCGGTGACGTGCGCGACCGACAGGGCGGCGCCACCGCGGGCGTCGCCGTCGAGCTTGGAGAGCACGACACCGGTGAAGTCGACGCCTTCGAGGAAGGCCTGCGCGGTGGTGACCGCGTCCTGGCCGATCATCGCGTCGACGACGAACAGGACCTCGTCCGGGTTCACCGCGGCGCGGATGTCGGCGGCCTGCTGCATCAGCTCGGCGTCGATGCCCAGGCGGCCGGCGGTGTCGACGACGACGACGTCGTACTGCTTCTGCTTGGCGTACTCGATCGAGTCCCGGGCGACCTGCACCGGGTCGCCGACGCCGTTGCCCGGCTGCGGGCCGTAGAAGGCCACGCCGGCGCGGTCGGCGACCACCTGGAGCTGGTTGACCGCGTTGGGGCGCTGGAGGTCGCAGGCGACCAGCAGCGGGGTGTGCTTCTGCTGCTTCAGCCAGTGGCCGAGCTTGCCCGCCAGGGTGGTCTTACCGGCACCCTGCAGACCGGCGAGCATGATGACCGTCGGGCCGTTCTTGGCGAACCGCACCCGGCGGGTCTCGCCGCCGAGGATGGCGATGAGCTCCTCGTTGACGATCTTGATGATCTGCTGTGCCGGGTTCAGCGCACCGGAGACCTCGACGCCGGCCGCACGCTCCTTGACCTGCTTGATGAAGGCCCGGACGACCGGCAGCGCGACGTCCGCCTCCAGCAGCGCGATGCGGATCTCGCGGGCGGTGGCGTCGATGTCCGCCTCGCTCAGGCGGCCCTTGCCCCGGAGGTTCTTGAACGTCGCTGCGAGGCGATCGGAAAGGGTGTCGAACACGTCGTCGCGGGTCCTCTGCGGCATCGGTATCGGTACGGTCGTCGTCCCCAGGGTATCCGGCCGCCCCGGGTACGGTCTCCACCCCCGGGCGAGCGGCCCTCCGCCGCCCGTGCGGGAGGCCCTCGGCCGCCCGTGCGGGAGGCCCTCAGCCCAGCGCCGAGCGGACCGCCGCCGCCACCTCCCGGGCCCGCTCGGCGGCCAGCGGCAGGCCGGCCGGATCGGTCAGGTAGAAGGAGTCGACGGCCTCCGCCCCCAGCGTGGAGACGTGCGCGGTGCGCACCCGCACCCCCGCCCCGTCCAGCGCCCGGCCGATCCGGTGCAGCAGCCCGGGGGCGTCGTGCGCCCGGACCTCCAGCACGGTCGCGGTCGCCGAGGCCACCGCGGGCGCCACCGTGACCAGCGGCGGCGGGGTCGGGATGCCCTTGCGGCGCGGGGCGGCGGCGTCCCGCTCGGCGAGCCGGCGGGAGACGTCCAGCGTGCCGTCCAGCGCCCGGCGCAGGTCCGCGCGCAGCCGGGCCGCCTCCGGCAGCTCGCCGAACTCGGCCGCCACCCGCCAGGACAGCAGCAGCACCGGGCCGGCGCCGATCGGGTCCAGCTCGCGCAGGCCCGCCGAGCGGACGGTCAGCCGGTGCAGCGCCAGCACCCCGGCGACCGTGCCGAGCAGCCCGGGCCGGTCCGGGACGGCCAGGTTCAGCTCGACGCCCATCGGCTCGGTGCCCGGGTCCGCCCCCTCGGCCTGGGCCAGCAGCAACAGCGCGGGGGCGCCGGTGCGGGCGGCCTCGACCGCCAGCCGCTCCTGCTCCGCGCCGGGCTCCGCCTCCACCGGCGCGGCCCCGCCGCCGGCCAACTGCACGGCGACCCGGGCCACCAGGCCGTCCACCAGGGAGGCCCGCCAGCTGCTCCACGCGGCCGGGCCGGTGGCCAGCGCGTCGGCCTCGGTGAGGGCGTGCAGCAGTTCCAGCTCCGGCAGGGTGCCGACCGCCTTGGTGATCGTCTCGACGGTGGCCGGGTCGTCCGGGTCGCGCCGGGTGGCGGTGTCCACCAGCGTCAGGTGGTGGCGGACCAGCACCGCCAGGGTCTCGGTGTCCTCGGCGGGGAAGCCCATCCGCACGGCCAGGTCGCGGACGATCACCTCGCCGGCCTCGCTGTGGTCGCCGGGCCAGCCCTTGCCGAGGTCGTGCAGCAGCGCGGCCACCAGCAGCAGGTCCGGTCGGGCCACCCGGCGGGTCATCGCGGCGGCCCGGACCGCCGTCTCGACCAGGTGCCGGTCCACCGTCCAGCGGTGCACCGCGTTGCGCTGCGGACGGCAGCGGACCCGCTCCCAGTCCGGCAGCAGCCTGGTCACCAGCCCCTCCGCCTCCAGCGCCTCCCAGACCGGGACGGCCGCCTCCCCCGCCCCCAGCAGGGTCACCAGCTGCTCGCGCGCCTCGTCCGGCCAGGGCACCGGCAGCGGGCGGCACTCGGCGGCCAGTCGGCGCACCGTCGCGTACGAGACGGTCAGCCCGTTCTGCGCGGCGGCGGCCGCGGCGCGCAGCGGCAGCACCGGGTCGGCGGCCGGACGGGCGGCCTGGGCGAGCACCGCCTCGCCGTCCTGCTCGACCACGCCCTCGGCGAGCGGGCGGCGGGCGACGGCGCCCCGGGCCACCGCGCCGGCGCCCCGCCCGGCGCCGGTGAACGGGAAGCCCAGCCGGACCGCCCGGCGGCCGCGGCCGGAGCGGGCGGCGAGCACCCGGTCCACCGCCCGCCAGGTGACGTCGCTCGCGTAGGCGATGGTCCGGGCGGCCTCGTAGACCTGGCGCAGCAGGGTGTCGGCGTCCAGCACGCCGAGCCGCTCGGCGACCTGGTCCTGGTCCTGGAGGCCGAGCCGCTCGGTGGCCCGGCCGGTGACCAGGTGCAGCGCGTCGCGGACGTCGGCGAGGCGCAGGGCGGCGGTGTCCAGGCCGTCCCGGGGCGCGTCGGCCAGCCAGGTGGCGGCGACGGCGTCCAGCGCGACCAGGTCGCGCAGACCGCCCCGGGCCTCCTTGAGGTCGGGCTCCAGCAGGAAGGACAGTTCGCCGTGCCGCTCGGCCCGCTCCCGGCCCAGCTCGCGCAGTTCGGGCAGCCGCACGGGGGCGCTCGCGCGCCAGTCGGTGAACACCGCGGACCGCAGCGCGGCGGTGAGGTCCCGGTCCCCGGCCAGGTGCCGGGCGTCCAGCAGGCCGAGCTGGGCCTTGAGGTCGGCGGCGGCCACCGCCCGGGCCTCGGCGACGGTGCGCACCGAGTGGTCGAGCTTGGCACCCGTGTCCCAGACCGGGTACCAGATCCGCTCCGGCAGCTCGCGCGGGACCGGGCCGGAGTGCAGCAGCAGGACGTCCAGGTCGCTGCGCGGGGACAGCTCGCCCCGGCCGTAGCCGCCGACGGCGACCAGCGCGACGCCGGACGCCGGCGCCCCGGCGTCGGCGAGCAGCGCGGCCAGCCAGTCGTCGGTGAGCCGGGCGAGCGCGGCCCGGCGCGGGCGGCCGGTCAGCCCGGGCCGCTCCAGCAGCGCGGTCCTTGCCGCCGCGTGGCCGAGGGGGTCGGAGGGGCTGGTCTCGGTGGTCATGCGCGTGGGTCCCGTCCGTGGTGCGGATGAGCCGTCGTGGGGGCCGGCCGGTGGGGCTGGGCCGTCGCGGGGCCGGGCGTCGCGGGGCCGAGCCGTCGTACGGCTGAGCGGGGATGCGCCGACGGGCGGACCCGCGCCCCGGGCAGGGGGCGGATCCGCCGGATCGGTCAGTGCCTCACAGGGCGTCCGGGCCGCGTTCGCCGGTGCGGACCCGGACGGCGGTGTCGACCGGGACGCTCCACACCTTCCCGTCGCCGATCTTGCCGGTGCGGGCGGCCTTCACCAGGACGTCGATCAGGTCGTCGGCGTCCTCGTCCTCGACCAGGACCTCGATCCTGACCTTCGGTACCAGGTCGACGGTGTACTCGGCGCCCCGGTAGACCTCGGTGTGGCCGCGCTGGCGGCCGTAGCCGCTGGCCTCGGTGACGGTCAGGCCGTGGACCCCGAAGGCCTGCAGCGCGGCCTTCACCTCGTCCAGGCGGTAGGGCTTGATCACGGCGGTGATGAGCTTCATCAGGCGTCGACCTCGGTCTTCTCAACGGACGTCCCGACGGACGTGTCGGCGGACTTTCCGGCGGGCGGGTCGGCGGGCTTCCCGGCGGGCTTCCCACCGGACGCGGCACCGGCGCCCACGGTCGGGAGCGCCCGGGCCAGCCCCGCGCCGACGGCGCTGAAATCGTAGGCGGACTCGGCGTGTTCGGCCTGGTCGATGCCGGCCACCTCGACCTCCTCGGGGACCCGGAAGCCGACCAGCTTGTCGACCGCCTTGGCCAGCAGCCAGGACAGCACGAAGGAGTACGCGGCGACCACCGCCACGCCCATCGCCTGCTTGCCGAGCTGGCCGAGCCCGCCGCCGTAGAACAGGCCCTTGGCGGTCTGGCCGACCCCGCCGGTGGCGAACAGGCCGATCAGCAGCGAGCCGATCGCCCCGCCCACCGCGTGCACGCCGACCACGTCGAGCGAGTCGTCGAAGCCCCAGCGGTACTTGAGCGAGACGGCGGCGGCGCAGACGGCGCCCGCGACCAGGCCGATCGCCACCGCGCCGAGCGGGCTGACCGAGCCGCAGGCCGGGGTGATCGCGACCAGCCCGGCCACCGCGCCGGAGGCGGCGCCCAGCGTGGTGAACGCGCCGTGCTTGAGCTTCTCGAAGACCAGCCAGCCGACCAGCGCCGCACCGGTGGCGACCTGGGTGTTCACCATCGCCATCGCGGCCACGCCGTTGGCGGCCAGCGCCGAGCCCGCGTTGAAGCCGAACCAGCCGAACCAGAGCAGCCCGGAGCCGAGCATCACCAGCGGCAGGCTGTGCGGGCGCATCGGGTCCTTCTTGAAGCCGACCCGCTTGCCCAGCACCAGGCAGAGCGCGAGGCCCGCGACACCGGCGTTGATGTGCACGGCCGTGCCGCCGGCGAAGTCGATCACGCCGTTGCGGTCGCCCAGCCAGCCGCCGTTGCCGTTGTCGAAGAAGAACACCCAGTGCGCGACCGGGAAGTAGACCACCGTCACCCAGAGCGCGATGAACAGGCCCCAGGCGGAGAACTTGGCCCGGTCCGCGATCGCACCGCTGATCAGCGCCGGGGTGATGATCGCGAACATCAGCTGGAAGACCGCGAACGCCGTGACCGGGATCGATCCGGTGAGTTCGTTCAGCCCGATGTTGCGCATCCCGAGGAAGTCCAGGTTGCCGATCAGACCGGCGAAGGAGTCGGGCCCGAAGCTGAGCGAGTAGCCGTAGAGCACCCAGAGCACGCTGACGATGCCGAGCGAGAGGAAGCTCATCGCCAGCATGTTCAGTGTGCTCTTGGCCCTGACCATGCCCCCGTAGAAGAAGGCCAGGCCCGGGGTCATCACCATGACCAGGGCCGCACTGATGAGTACGAAGGCGGTGTCGCCCGCGCTGAAGCCGTCCGGCATCGGCGTCTCCTCTGCGTGAGTGCCGCTCCACCCCCGGGTACCTGTCCCGTGCCACCCGGGGTGGCGGCGATGAAGAGGAGAGTGCCGAAGGCTGGTTTCGGCCAGTGCGACCGGTTGTTTCGCGGCCGTGACGCGTGCGTCGCGCGGGTTACGGGCACGTGAACCGCGGCCCGGACGCGGGGCCGGATGGGTTACCGTGCCGCCTCACCGCACCGTCCGGTACCGCCTCACCGCACTGCCCGGTACCGCCTCACCGCAGCGCCCGGGCCGCCCCGGACGTGCCACCGACCGTGACGGCGGCGGCCGTCACGGTCGGTGGAGCCCCGCCGGAGTCGCTCAGACCACCGAGACGAACTCCGGGATGTCCTGGACCACCCGCTCCTTGAGCCGGCTCACCGCGTCCACGCCCTGGAACCGGGCCGCCGCGGCCTCCGTGGTCTTTCGCACCCGGGAGTTCAGCCGCTCCGAACGCACCTTGGTCGCGATGTCGACCGCCTGCTCGGCGTACCTCGCCGCCTCCTCGGCCTCCCGCTGCAGCAGGTGCACGCTGGCCATGCCGATCAGGTTGAAGGCGTACGACCGCACGTGGTCGTCGTCCTGCCGGAACAGGTCGACCGCGCGCTCCATCACCGGCGCCGACAGCGAGGCGTACAGCTGGGCGTTGTCCGAGTGGTACGCGAGGTCCCGGTAGGAGTGGGCGTTCTCGGCGTTCAGCTCGGCCGGCGAGAAGAACTTCAGCCAGTCCGGGTCGCCGTCACCGTCACGGATGTCGGTGAAGGTGTCCTCGGACAGCCGGATCGCCCGGGCGCAGCGGTTGATCTCGCCGATGGTGGCGTAGGCGCGCGCCTCCATCGCGTACAGCAGGGACTGCTGGCGCGGGGTGGCGGTGTCCCGGCTGCCGTACTGCGCCAGGTGGATCAGCTCCAGGGCGTCCTCGCCCCGGTTGAGGTGGATCATCTGGCGGCTCATGTCGGTGAGGATCAGCGCGCCGAAGGGGCGGTCGCCGGCCTCCTTGGCCGCGTGCAGCGCCAGCACGTAGTACTTCTGCGCGCTCGGGTGCATCCCGACGTCGTACGACATCCACCCGGCCAGGTGGGCGAGTTCGGCGGTGAGCCGGAACAGCCGCTTGGTGGTGTCCTCGCTGTACGTCTCCTGCAGCAGGTCGGTGACCTCGTGGAGTTGGCCGACCACGGCCTTGCGGCGCAGCCCGCCGCCGTTCTGGGCGTCCCACTGACGGAACATGACCGTGGTCTGCTCCAGCAGTTCCAGCTCCGGCTCGGAGAGCCGGCCGGTGAACGCCTCGCCGCCGTTGGCCGCGGTGAGGATCGGGGTGGGGACGCCGGTCGGGCCGGGCGTGAGCCAGCGCTGCATCGGCTCGATCAGCGCGGCGCCGGCGGTCAGCGCGAGGGAGGTGCCGAGGAAGCCCCGGCGGTTGAGCATCAGGTCGCTGCGGGAGTAGTCGCTGATCAGCTGGACGGTCTGCGGGGCGCTCCACGGCAGGTCGACGCCGCCGCCGACCGTGGAGACCGGGACGGCGGCGCGCAGGCCGAGGTCCTCGACCGAGACCACCGAGCCGAAGCGCTCCGAGAACAGCTCGGACATGATCTTGGGGATCGGCTCGCGCGGCTGTTCCCCGTCGAGCCAGCGGCGCACCCGGGAGGTGTCGGTGGACACGTGGTGGGCGCCGATCTGCCGGGCCCGGCGGTTGACCTGGCGGGCCAACTCACCCTTGGACCAGCCGCTGCGGGCGAACCACGTGGTCAGCTTCTCGTTGGGTTGCTTCTCTGCCATGGGAACGTCCCCATCCCGCCCGGCCCCTGCGGGGCCCCCGATCGTGACCGCCCGACGGTTGCGGGCTCTTGCCAGACGTGCCGTGCCTGAGGTGTCGCGGTGCCGCCCGTCCTGTCCTCGCGGTACCGCTCGTCGTACTGGTGTGCCATCGTCCCGGACGGTCCGTCAGATCCCCAACTCCCGTTCCCCGACGGCTCGGAGCAGGCGCTTCGACGACGTCCGTGTGCTGAACGTAGTGCCCCGTGAGGCACCCGTGGGAGCGCCCCTGGCGAAACGCCACCTTTCGCCACCCCCAGGAGTGAACCGAACCCCGGGGGCACACGCTTGACTGGGTAGTCGCGACGGTCCGGCATATGCGGGCCGCCAAGTCCCCCGGCCAACCCCGGCAGACCCGGCAGACCCCGCAATCCATCGCAGTCCCAGGCGAGTTCGGCGCCCACTCGGGACGGCAACCGTCCCGCGCACACGACGATCCGGCATCGGCGCCGCGCCCACAAGGCGGCGCCCGAGGCACACCGCCACAACAGGCGCACGCCAAGCGCTGCGCGCCGCCACCGCACCACGCACCACACACCGGACAATCAACACACAGTCACCGTCCCGTAACCATCGGCAACGAGAACCTGTTGGGGGAGGCATGGACAACCTGTTCGGCGAACTTCGACTGGGGCACCTGCGGCTGGCACCGCTGGGCGCGCGCCGCCGCACCAAGGTCACCGCGTCCCGGGCCGCCGCGGAGTACACCGGCCGCTGGGGCTGGACCGTCGCCACCGGCGAACCGGCGGCCGGCGCCACCGCCCCGACCCGCTGTCCCTGCGGCTCCCGCCGCTGCGCCGCCCCCGGCCTGCACCCCGTGCCCGGCACCACCGGGCCGGCCGACGCCGCCGACGCCGAGGGCTCGGTGCTGTTCCCCACCGGCCGCGCCTTCGACGTGCTGGACGTCCCCGAGCCGGCCGGCCTCCAGGCCCTGGTCCGGCTGGAGCGGATGGGCACCCAGGTCGGCCCGGTACTGGCCCCGCCCACCGGCCGACTGCAGTTCCTGGTCTCCGCCGGCACCGCCCGCCGACTGCCCGACCTGCTGTACCGGATGGGCTGGGACGACGCCGCGCTCGACCTCACCTGCCACGGCGAGGGCAGCTACGTCGCCGCCCCGCCCACCGTGCTCGGCGAGCTCGGCCCGGTCCGCTGGCTGCGCCGCCCCACCCGCGACAACGCCGGCTGCCCGCCCGAGGCCCGGCTGCTGCTCGGCACCCTCGCGTACGCCTGCCACCGCAGCCGCGAGCGCACCGCCGAGCCCGCCTGGATCGCCTCGTAGGACTCCTCTCGGACGCCGAACGTCGGACGCCGGACGCCGGCACCCGCCCCCCGGCCTCCCCGGACCCCGGACAGGCGAAAGGGCCCGCCCCCGAAGGAGCGGACCCCGACCGACGGGAAGTCCCGGTCAGTCCCCGATCAGCGCGTCCACGAACGCACCCGGCTCGAACGGCGCCAGATCGTCCGCGCCCTCGCCCAGACCGATCAGCTTGACCGGCACGCCCAGCTCGCGCTGGACCGCGACCACGATGCCGCCCTTGGCGGTGCCGTCCAGCTTGGTCAGCACGATGCCGGTGATGTCCACCACCTCGGCGAACACCCGGGCCTGGATCAGGCCGTTCTGACCGGTGGTGGCGTCCAGCACCAGCAGCACCTCGTCCACCGGGCCGTGCTTCTCGACGACCCGCTTGACCTTGCCCAGCTCGTCCATCAGGCCGGTCTTGGTGTGCAGCCGGCCGGCGGTGTCGATCAGCACCGTGTCGACGCCCTCGGCGATGCCCTCCTTGACCGCGTCGAACGCGATGGAGGCCGGGTCGCCGCCCTCCGGGCCGCGCACGGTGCGCGCACCGACCCGCTCGCCCCAGGTCTGCAGCTGGTCCGCGGCGGCGGCGCGGAAGGTGTCGGCCGCGCCGAGCACCACGGTGCGGCCGTCGGCGACCAGCACGCGCGCCAGCTTGCCGGTGGTGGTGGTCTTGCCGACGCCGTTGACGCCGACGACCAGGACCACGGCCGGGCCCTCCTCGTGCTTGGTGGAGCGGACGGTGCGGTCGGCGTCCTTGCCGACCAGCTCGACCAGCTCCTCGCGCAGCAGGGCGCGCAGCTCGTCGGGGGTACGGGTGCCGAGCACCTTCACCCGGGTGCGCAGCCGCTCGACCAGCTCCTGGGTCGGGGCGACGCCGACGTCCGCGGTGAGCAGGGTCTCCTCGATCTCCTCCCAGGTGTCCTCGTCCAGGTGCTCGCGGGAGAGCAGCGAGAGCAGGCCCTTGCCCAGCGAGTTCTGCGAGCGGGAGAGCCGGGAGCGCAGCCGGACCAGCCGGCCGGCGGTGGGCTCGGGGACCTCGACGGCGGGCGCCGCCTCGGCCTCGGCCGGGGCCTCGACCACCACCTCCTCGGCGGGCTCGACGGCCTCGGGGAGCGGCACCTCCTCGACGGTACGGCGGGGCTCCTCGGTCGGCGGCGCGGCCTCCTCGCCGACCTGGGGCTCCTGCGGGGTGGTCTTCGGCGCCGTGATGACCGGCGCCTGCGACTTCGGGGGCAGCTGCTGGCGTCGTCTGCCGGAAACGACGAGGCCCGCGATCGCGCCGACGGCGACCACGGCGATGACTACGGCAAGGATCACGTATTCCACATCAATCTCCTTCACTGGATCCCACGACAGAGTGATCCTTCGGTCACCGACGCACGGGGCGCCGCCGCCTCCCTTACGCTGGCCGCGTGCCACCCGGCACCGGTCAGGGCTTGGCCGTCATGAGGTCGTCAAGCGGCTGAGTGAGAAGCCCCCTCGCGCGCGAGGGGGAGGAGTCACAACCCGACCAGTATCCGTGATCGGGTCGTCCGGGAGCATCTGCCCCGGCGTAGGCCGTTGGATCAGACCATCGGCCCTGAGGTGATCGCCTCGTCGTGCTGCCGGGGAGGCACCGAGAGTGCTTTCCGCTCCCGGTGCCCCTCGCGCAGTCGCTGGCTGATCACCTGGGAGATCCCGTCGCCCTTCATGGTCACGCCGTACAGGGCGTCGGCGGACTCCATGGTCAGCTTCTGGTGGGTGATCACGATCAGCTGGGAGCTCTCCCGGAGCTCCTCCATGATCCCGACCAGCCGGCGCAGGTTGGTCTCGTCCAGCGCCGCCTCCACCTCGTCCATCACGTAGAACGGGCTGGGCCGGGCCTTGAAGATCGCCACCAGCAGGGCCACCGCGGTCAGCGAGCGCTCGCCGCCGGACAGCAGCGACAGCCGCTTGACCTTCTTGCCGGGCGGACGGGCCTCCACCTCGACCCCGGTGGTGAGCATGTCGTCCGGGTCGGTCAGCACCAGCCGCCCCTCGCCGCCGGGGAAGAGCCGGGCGAAGACGCCCTCGAACTGGGCGGCGGTGTCGTGGTAGGCGGCGCTGAACAGCTGCTCGACCCGCTGGTCCACGTCCCGGACGATGTCCAGCAGGTCGCGCCGGCCGCGCTTGAGGTCGTCCAGCTGCTCGCCGAGGAAGGTGTGGCGCTCCTCCAGCGCGGCGAACTCCTCCAGCGCCAGCGGGTTGACCTTGCCCAGCTGCTGGTACGCCTTCTCGGCGGCCCGCAGCCGCTTCTCCTGCTCGGCCCGGACGTACGGGTACGGCTCCCCCGGCTCCTGCCCGTCCTCCGCCGCCGAGGGCGGGACGGGCCGGTCCGGCCCGTACGAGGCCAGCAGCTCGCCGCCGTCGATGCCGAACTCCTCCAGCGCGCGGGCCTCCAACTGCTCGATCCGCAGCCGCTTCTCGGCCCGCAGCACCTCGTCCCGGTGCCCGGCGTCGACCAGCTTGTCCAGCTCCTCCTTGAGCCCGCGCCCGTGTTCGCGGTGCTCCCGGAGCTCGCGCTCCCGCTCGGTGAGCGCCTGTTCGACGGCCGCCCGCCCGGCGTCCGCGCGGGCCAGCGAGACCTCCAGGCAGGCGAGCAGCTGCCGGGCGCCCGCCGCGACGGCGTTCGCCACCCGGGCGTCGTGCTCGGCGCGCCGGCGGCGCTCGGCGGCCCGGGCGCGCGCCTCGCGCTCGGCGCGGGCGGCCCGGTCCAGCTGGTCGGCCCGGCCGGTCAGGGCGCGGACCCGCTCCTCGTGGGTGCGCACCGAGAGCCGGGCCTCCAGTTCGGCCTGCCGGGCGGCCGAGGCGGCCTCGGTGAGCCGCTGCTGCTCGGCCCGGTCCGGCTCGTCCTCCCCCGCGTCCGCCGACTCCTCGGCGACGGCCAGCCGTTCGGCCAGTTCCTCGGCGGCGGCGAGCAGTTCGGCCAGGCCCTGTTCGGCCCGCGCGGCGGCGGCCGAGAGCCGTTCGGCCTCCCCGGCGGCGGCCCGGGCCTGCCCGCCGAGCCGGCCGAGCGAGCCCGCCACCCGGGCCCGTTCCTGCTCGGCCTGCCGTCGCTGTTCGCCGAGCCGCTCCAGTTCGGCGGCCGACTCCCCGCGCAGTGCGGTGAGTTCGGCCAGCCGCCCGGCCGACTCGGCGCAGCGCAGGTCGACCTCCGTGATCGCCCGGGCGGCCCGGTCCACCGCCGCCCGGGTCTCCAGCTCGCTGGGCGCGCCGGCGGAGCCGCCCTGGGCGAAGCCGGCGCCCAGCCGGTCGCCCTCGGCGGTGACGGCGGACAGTCCGGGGCGTTCGGCGACCAGGCGCAGCGCCTGGTCCAGGTCGGCGACCACGGCCACCCCGGCCAGCCGGTTGCGTACGGCGGCGAGCAACTCGGGCGGCCCGTCGACCAGTTCGGCGGCCCAGCGGGCTCCTTCGGGCAACTCGCCCTCGGTCCGGGGCAGTTCGGCGGCACCGGCGACCAACAGTGCGGCCCGCCCGGCGTCCTGGGCGCGCAGCAGTCGCAGCGCCCCGGCGGCGGCGCCGGGCGAGTCGACCGCCACGGCGTCGGCGGCCGCGCCGAGCGCGGCGGCGAGCGGCACCTCGTGGCCGGGTTCGATCCGCAGCAGCGCGGCGGCCGGGCCGAGCACGCCGGCCAGTCGCTCCCCCGCGTCCAGCAGTGCGCCGGTGCCGTCCTTGCGGCGCAGTCCGAGCGAGAGCGCCTCGTGCCGCGCGGTCAGCGCGGCCCGCTCGCGTTCGGCGGCTCCGGCCGCCTCCCGGGCCGCCGCCAGCTCCCGTTCGACCTCGGCCAGCCGGGCCCGGGCCCGCCGGTAGCCGTCCTCGGCCCGTCCGTCCTCGACGGCCGAGCCGTCCACCTGCTGCTGGAGCTCGTCCAGTTCGCCCTGGGCGGCCCCGGCGCGCAGCAGGGCCTCGTCCCTGGCCTCGGTGAGCCGGCCGAGTTCGGCCTGCGCCGAACCGGCCCGGGAGCGGGCGGCGGCGGCCTGCCCCTGGAGCCGGGCCAGGCCCTCCCGGCGGTCGGCGATGGCCCGGGTGGCGTCCCGCAGCCGGCGTTCCTCGGCGGCCAGCGCGGATTCGAGTCCGCTCTTGTGCTCGACCGCCTCGGCCAGCGCGTACTGGGCCTCCTCCAGTGCCTCGGCGAGTGCGGCCTCCTCCTCGCGGACCCGTTCGGCCTCCCGCTCCAGCTCCTCCGGGTCCCGGCCGCGGCGTTCCTCGACCGTGCCCCCGGCGACGGCGTGCCGGGCCCGGGCCTCGGCCAGTCCGATCGTGCCGCGGGTGCGTTCGGCGAGCGCGGAGAGCCGGTACCAGGTCTGCCGGGCGGCCTCCAGGCCCGGCCCGAGCTGCTGGACCTGCGCCTCCAGCACGCGTTCGCGCTGCACCGCCCGGGCCAGTTCCTGTTCGACGGTGGTCCGGCGCAGCCGCAGGGCCAACTCGTCGGCGACCTCGGCCTCGACGGCCCGGCGCAGGGCCAGCAGGTCGTCGGCGAGCAGCCGCAGCCGGGCGTCGCGCAGGTCCGCCTGGATGCCGGCGGCCCGGCGGGCGACCCTGGCCTGCTTGCCGAGCGGGCCGAGCTGGCGGCGCAGTTCGGCGACCAGGTCCTGGACCCGGTTGAGGTTGGCCTGCATCGCGTCCAGCTTCCGCAGCGCCTTCTCCTTGCGCTTGCGGTGCTTGAGGACGCCGGCCGCCTCCTCGATGAAGGCGCGCCGGCCCATCGGGTCGGCGTGCAGGACGGAGTCGAGCCGGCCCTGCCCGACGATGACGTGCATCTCGCGGCCGATGCCGGAGTCGGAGAGCAGTTCCTGGATGTCCAGCAGGCGGCAGGTCTCGCCGTTGAGCGCGTACTCGCTGCCGCCGT
Organism: Kitasatospora sp. NPDC059160; assembly: GCF_042755465.1. Lineage (NCBI taxonomy): Bacteria > Bacillati > Actinomycetota > Actinomycetes > Kitasatosporales > Streptomycetaceae > Kitasatospora > Kitasatospora sp. NPDC059160. Next base: position 36,983 of record NZ_JBHZCN010000040.1, read on the forward strand.
TGCGGAACATGGTCCGGGTGATCGTCACCTCGGCGTAGTCGATCGGCAGGGCACCGTCGGCGTTGTCGATGGTGAGGCTGACCTCGGCGCGGCCCAGCGGGGCGCGCCCGCTGGTCCCGGCGAAGATGACGTCCTCCATCTTGCCGCCGCGCAGCGACTTGGCGCCCTGCTCGCCCATCACCCAGGACAGCGCGTCCACCACGTTGGACTTGCCGGAGCCGTTCGGGCCGACCACGCAGGTGATGCCCGGTTCGAAGCGCAGGGTGGTGCTGGAGGCGAAGGACTTGAACCCGCGCAGCGTCAGACTCTTCAGGTGCACGCGGCCGGTCCCCTCATTCGCTCACGACGGGAACCGACTGTATCCGCAGTCCGACACGACGAAGGGACGCCACATCCGGGCGTCCCTTGCAAAGCTGCGTCCCTTTCGGGGCGGCTCAGTGCACAGCGGCGTCGATCTGGGAGGACCGGGGCGGGGCTCAGGTGAGCGCCGGCTCCCGCTGGTCCAGATCGATGCTGTTGAGCAGCGAGTGCTCGTCAGCGACAGCGGTGAGCGCGTCGTTCTCAGCCTGCATCCGAAGGAGCTCGGACTCAAGATCCTGGACGCGCTGCTGAAGCCGTCGCATCTCGGAGAGCATTCGCGGGTCGGGGCCGCCGACGTACCCGAGAAGCGCCTTTGCCATGATGAATGGTCCTCCACGCTGAGTGACCGAACCGGAACGGTACAGGTCTAGGGGGAAGGGGGACGCACGCGCGGCGCGCACCGGAAGTGCTGGCTGGGCACTACGGCACAACCGCCGTGAGCTGGGCTCACGAGAGCATGCGCCTGCCGGGGAACGCGATCGTGTGCGCGGGCTTCAAGCGTCTCACCAAAGACGGAAAGGGTCAACACGATCACCGCACGCTACCGCGCCCCTGTCACCTGCCCGGCGGTGTCGTCACGCCTGGGGGTCTCGGGCCCGGGTCCACCACGTGCTCGTGGATCATCGTTCGATGCGGAGTCAACCACGAGTCTGCCCGAATGGCAACCGTATGACACCGACGGTTGCCGATCATTTCCGGGGCGCGGCGGCGGCGCCCTGCGGGGAGACGGCTCAGCGGATCTCGAAACCCTCGTAACCTGCGCCGACGGCGGTCCAGATCTCCGTCACGCCACTCACCGCGCCGGGCGTGTCGGGGCCGCGCAGCTGGGCCAGCAGCTGCTCGCAGTCGGCGGCCAGGCCCTCGGCCACCACCTGCACCCGGCCGTCGCCGAGGTTGCTCGCGTAGCCGGTCAGGCCGATCTCCAGCGCCCGCGCCCTGGTCCACCAGCGGAACCCGACCTGCTGGACCTTCCCCCGGACCCAGGCGGTCACCCGGACCGGTTCATCACTGTGGGCATCGCGACCGTGCATGCCCCCGACCCTAACGGGCCCCGGGGCAGGTCACCGCTCCAGGCCTGCCGGGGACGGCGAACGGCCCCGCCGGTCGGAACCGGCGGGGCCGTGGGGATCGCGGACGGATCAGCGGATCAGCGGGTCACCAGTCCCCGCCACCGCCGCCGAAGTCGCCGCCGCTGCCACCGCCCCAGTCGCCGCCGCTGAAGTCGGAGGCGTTGAAGTCGGCGCCGGTGAAGTCGCCGCCCTCGTACTGGTCCTGGTAGCCGCCGTGGCCGCCCTCCATCATCGGGGCCGCCGCGTAGGCCGGGGAGCTCATCATCGAGCCGAGCATGGTGCCGACCAGCAGGCCGCCCAGCAGGCTGCCGCCGCCGAAGCCGCTGTAGTACCCGCCGGCGTACGGCGCGTAGGCCGGGCCCGCGTTCCAGTACGGCTGCGGGCCGTGCTCGGTGTCGACGGTGCGCACCGCCGGGTCGAGGCCGGCCGCGACGCGGTCCGCGTCGGCCTGGCAGACCGGGACGGGGCGGGCGGAGCCGCCGGCCGGGGCCCAGTCGACGTCCTTGACGGACGGGCCGTGCCGCGGGTCCATGAAGCACGGGGGGCGCCGCTCGGGCAGCGGGCGCTTCTCGCGCCGGGCGGCCAGGGTGGCCAGTTGGAACCGGCCCTCCTCGATCGCCTCGGTGACCTGCTTGACGTCCTCGGGCTTCTTCGCCTCCTCCATCAGCCGCTTGGACTTCTCGTACGAGTCCAGGGCGTGGCTGTAGTCGGTGCGCTGGGCGTCGTCGGCGTCGGCGGCACGCGGGTTGAAGTCGAGCCGCTCCAGCTCGACGCCGAAGGCGGTGATGTCCTCGTCGACGACGCGGCGCAGCTGCTCCAGCTCGGCCCGGGCCTGCTCCTCCTTGCGCTTCTTGGCGCGGCGGAAGAGGAAGAAGACACCGGCGCCGGCCAGGGCCAGCAGCAGGACCGGGATGATCACCCAGGCGATCGAGGTGCTGCTGTTGACCCCGCTGCCCTTGGTCTGCGGGGCGGCCTGGTCGACGAAGTCGTTCAGGGTGGCGTTGATGTCGCCCTTGTCGGCACGGTGGACGGCGCCCGCGATCCGGCTCGCCGCGCCGGCGCTCATCGCCCCGCGGTCCGAGTAGGCCAGGAAGTCGTCGTTGCCGTGCCAGACGGCGTAGACGCCGTCGATGCCCACCAGGGTGCGCAGGTCGGTGCCGATGGTGGCCTTGTTGGCCGCCTCGGGGACGACCGCGACGAAGATCGGCTTGTCGGCCTTCTCGATCTTCTTGGTCAGGGCGTCCGCCTGGGCCTGACTGAATCGGTCCTGCATCGCCGGGGCGACGTAGACCTGGCCCTTCTTGAGGGTGGCTGCGGCGTCGCTCAGACCGCCGGCGGCCGAGGCCGCCGGGGCGAACATGAGCAGCGCCCCGAGCAGCGCCGCCACCAGGGCAAGTGGCCCGGCGCCCCGGGAACGTCGTGCAAGGGTTCTCATAACCCCCGACGCTACCGTGACCAGCGGCGGAGCACGCCATACCCTTCGCATACTGGTGATGACAAGATTCCCCGCCGTCCGGCCGGACGGCTCCCCTTCTCGCGGATGACATTTCCCCGAGTCGACCCCGATACGGGTGGGGCGCGGGAACCACATGAGGCGGCCGGACGTACGTCCCGGCGGGCCCGGGGGCACCGTGGGGGCCGCTCCGGCCCGGTGCGAGGGGGCGTCCCGACCGTACCGCGCGACGGGGCAGACTGTTCCCGGACCGCCGGTCCCATTACTTCTTCTTGACCCAACTCCCGATCGGAGCGCTCGGTGATCATCGGCCTCGTCACGGCTGTGGCGGCATCCGCCTGCTACGGCACCGGCTCGGTCCTCCAGGCCGTCGGATCCCGCCGCTCGGCGCGGGAGGAGGCGGCCAAGGGCGCCGCCGGCTCGACCACCGAGCACGGTGGCCCGAGTCTGTCCTCCACCGCCAAGGCCGCCGTGACCTGGGAGTTCATCACCGGTACGGTGCTCGACCTGATCGGATTCGGGCTCGGCGCGCTGGCCGCGCGGCTGCTGCCGCTGTTCCTCTCCCAGACCATCATCAGCGCCAACCTGGTGATCACCGCGGTGCTCAGCATCAAGCTGCTGGGCATCCGGCTCAAGCAGTTGGAGTGGGCCTCGATCGGCGTGCTCTGCTCGGCCCTGGTGCTGCTGGCGGTCTCGGCCGGCCCGGAGGGCGGCCACCACGCGTCGATGGCCTTCCACTGGGGGCTGCTGATCGTCACCACCGTGCTGCTGGCCGGCGGCAGTCTGCTGGTGCGCCGGATGGGCTCCAAGGGGGCGATCGTCGCCGGTCTGCTCTCCGGCCTCGGCTTCGGCGCGCTGGGCGTCGGGGTGCGCGTCCTGAACGGCGTGGAGCCCTTCGACCTGGTCCGGCTGATCTCCGACCCGGCGCTCTACGCGATCCTGGTCGGCGGCCTCGGCGGCATGTACGTGCACACCGTGGCGCTGCAGATCGGCTCGGTGAACGGCGCCACCGCCGCCCTGGTGGTCGGCGAGACGGTGCTGCCCGGCGCGATCGGCGTGCTCTGGCTCGGCGACTCGTCGAAGGCGGGCCTGGGCTGGCTCGGGGTGGCCGGCTTCCTGCTCGCGGTGGTCTCCGCGGTCGGTGTCGCCTACTTCGGCCAGGACACCCACGGCAACCCCGGCGGGACGCCCGCCGACCGTCCCGAACTCGCCCACAAGTAGCGGCGATCGGCCCCCGCTGCGTCAGTCCCCGCTGTGTCAGTCCCCGCTGCGGTCCCGCGGCACGCGCTGGCAGCGCGGGCAGAAGTAGCTGGACCGGTTCATCCAGGCGGCCCGCCGGATCGCGGTGCCGCAGCGGCGGCAGGGCTCGTCCTCGCGGCCGTAGGCGTCGAGGTCCCGGGAGAAGTAGCCGCTCTCGCCGTTCACGTTGACGTAGAGGCTGTCGAAGCTGGTGCCGCCCACGGCCAGCGCGGCCGTCATCACGGCCCGGGCGTTGGCCAGCAGCAGTTCGGACTGCGGGCGGGTGAGGGTCGCGGTCGGCCGGTCGTAGTGCAGTTTCGAGCGCCACAGCGCCTCGTCGGCGTAGATGTTGCCGACGCCGCTGATCAGGGTCTGGTCGAGCAGGGCGCGCTTGACGGTGGTGCGCTTGGCACGCAGCGCGGCGACGAAGGCCGCGTCGTCGAAGCGGGGGTCGAGCGGGTCGCGGGCGATGTGCGCGATGGAGAGCGGGGTGCCCTCGGCGTCCTCCTCGGCCTCCTCGACGGCCAGGCCCCCGAAGGTGCGCTGGTCGACGAAGCGCAGCTCGCGCCCGCCGTCGGCGAAGCGCAGCCGGACCCGCAGGTGGGTCTCGTCCGGCACCGCCGGGTCCTGGACGAGGAGTTGGCCGCTCATCCCGAGGTGGCCGATCAGCGAGGAGCCGGCGCCGGGGCCGCCCAGCGGCACCCAGAGGTACTTGCCGCGGCGCTGCGCGGCGCCGAGGACGGTGCCGGTCAGCCGGTCCGCGAAGTCGGCCGCGCCGCCGGGCTGGCGGCGGACCGCGCGCGGGTGCAGCACCTGGACGTCGGCGACGGTGCGCCCGGCGACCCAGTTCGCCAGACCTCGGCGGACGACCTCGACCTCGGGGAGTTCGGGCACGGGAACAGGCCTCCTGCGTACGACGATCCGGCAGGAGGCCAGGCTACTCGCCGGTCAGGCCCCGGCGGGCAGCCGGTCGGCGTACTTCTCCTTGATCGCGCGCCAGGCGCTCTCGGCGGCCTTCTGCTCGGCTTCCTTCTTCGAGCGGCCGACGCCGCTGCCGAAGTCCTCGCCGGCCACCCGGGCCGCCGCGGTGAAGGTCTTCTCGTGGTCCGGACCGGACTCCATGACCACGTACTCGGGCACGCCGATGCCCACCGAGGCGGTGAGCTCCTGGAGGCTGGTCTTCCAGTCCAGTCCGGCACCCAGCTGAGAGGACTCCTCGATCAGCGGGTCGAACAGTCGGTGGACGAACTCGGTCGCCGCGTCCAGGCCCTGGTCCAGGTAGACGGCCCCGATCACGGCCTCGACGGTGTCGGCGAGGATCGACGACTTGTCGCGGCCGCCGGTTCCCTCCTCACCCTTGCCGAGGCGGATGAAGGTGCCGAGCTCAAGGCCCCGGCCGACGTCCGCGAGCGCGCGGGAGTTGACCACCGCGGCGCGCAGCTTGGCGAGCGTGCCCTCCGGGACGTCCGGGTGGACGCGGTAGAGGGTGTCCGTCACCACCAGGCCCAGCACCGAGTCGCCGAGGAATTCCAGGCGTTCGTTGGTGGGCAGACCCCCGTTCTCGTACGCGTACGAGCGGTGGGTCAGGGCACGTACCAGAAGGGCGCGCTCGAGCGTGTACCCGAGGCGCCCTTCCAGGACGTCGTATTCGGTCGAAGCCGGCCCACCGGCCTTGCCGCTGCCCGAAGAACCCTTCGAGGCAGAGGACGCCTTGCGGGTGGAGTTACCGTCCGACATCGATCCGTGCACCCCGCCGATCAGACCGAGAGGACCTGGCGGCGGTTGTACGTGCCGCAGCTGGGGCACGCGATGTGGCCGAGCTTCGGCTCGTGGCAGCGGTCGCACGCCACGAGAGCCGGAACAACGGCCTTCCAGTTGGACCGACGGTGGCGCGTGTTGCTGCGCGACATCTTCCGCTTCGGAACAGCCACGGCTACTTCTCCTGGTTCTCGGCGGCACCCTCACGGGTGTCGCTGTTCTTGATCCCGTCACCCTCGTCGCCGGGGGCGGCGGAGAGTCCCTGCAGAGCCGCCCACCGGGGGTCGGCGGCGTCGTGGTGGTGCGCCGGGTCGTCGCTCAGGCGTGCTCCGCACTCGGAGCACAGGCCCAGGCAGTCTTCCTGGCACACCGGCTGCAGCGGCAGTGCGAGCACCACCGCGTCACGCAGCACCGGCTGGAGGTCGAACAGGTCGCCCTCCAGGCGGTAAGTCTCTTCTTCCGAGTCCTCGTCGAGGTCCTCGGTCCCGGTGGTCCGGGCGCGGTGACGCTCGTCGGACTCCGGGTAGTAGTACAGCTCCTGGAAGTCCACGTCGATGTCGAAGTCGACGGGCTCCAGGCACCGGACGCACTCGCCCTCGACGTGGGCGTCGGCGGTGCCGGTGACCAGCACGCCCTCGACCACGGACTCCAGGCGGAGCTCCAGCTCGATCGGGCTCTTCTCCGGGACGCCGATCACGTCGATGATCCCGAAGCCCTCGGGGGCCTCCAGGGTCCGGCTCACCTTACGCATCGAGCCCGGGCGACGGCCGAGCTCGTGCGTGTCGAACACGAGGGGGTCGCGGTGGTCGAGGCGGTTCAAGGTGTCCTGACTTCCATAGGGATCAACGCCGTGCCCCCCGTCACGCGCCGGCGTTGCGAGGGCAAGCCGACAGCCGGACATGGGGATGCCGGAGTGGTCAGACTACCGGAGTCTCCCGCCAGGCCCAACTTCGGTCCCGTCGGGAGGCTCCGGGGCGGCCGCTCAGCGGCCGCCGAGCTCCCTCAGCCTGGTCATGTCGATCATGCTGGTGTCGAAGAAGCTGGTCTCGTCCAGGTTCTGCTGCTGCTGGTGCGGCACGGCCGGGGGCAGGGCGGGCTGCTGCGGGTAGGCGTAGCCGTCGTACGGCTGGGCCGCGTAGCCGTCCTGCTGCTGGGGATAGCCGTAGGCGTCCTGGTGCTGGCCCTGGTGCTGGACCTGGTGCTGCTGGCCGTCGTAGTGGGGCTGCTGCTGGGGGTAGCCGCCCTGCTGCTGGCCCCACTGGGTGTTGTACGGGTCGCCCTGGCCGGCCGGGTCGAAGCCGCCCCCGTACACCTCGGCGTACTGCCCGGCCTGGTGCTGGCCGGTCTGGTGCTGCTGGTGCTGGTGCTGGTCGCCCTGGTGCTGGCCGGTCTGGTGCTGGGCGGTGGCCGCGTACTGGTCCGCGCCGGGGGCCTGCCAGCCCGCCGCGGCCGGGGTCTGCTCCGGCCAGGTCTGCTGCTGCGGGACGTCCTCGCGGTACCAGGCGAGGTCGGCGCCGTCGGCGTCCTCGGCGAAGCCGGCGGCCACCGCCTCGGCGCGCTCCTTGGCCTGCTGGGCCTCGTCGGCGGCGGCCAGGTAGGCGCCCAGGTCGTCGATCGGCTTCTTGCCGAGCAGCTTGTCCCGGCCCTTGCCGACCGCCTCCAGGGTCGCGCTGAGCACGTTCTCCAGCATGGCGAGCTTCACGTCGACGTACTCGTCGACCTCGGGGCTCGGGCTGTGCCGCTGCGGCTGGAACTCCTCGCCGTCGCTCTCGGCCTCGACCTCGAAGCCGGCGTCGCCGCGCAGCTTGGTCCGGCCGCGGCCGACCGCGCCGAGCGTCTTGGTCAGCACCACCTCGAAGTTGGCGAGCTTGCTGTCCACGTAGTCGTCGGCCTCGGCACGCTGGGTGTCGACGTCGGCCCGGGCCTCGGCCAGGATCCGGTCGGCCTCGTTCTGGGCCCGGCGGACCACCTCGGTGTCGGAGATCAGCGAACCGCGCTCGGAGTGCGCGCCCTGGATGATCCGGTCCGCCTCGGCCTGGGCGTCGGCCACCACCTGCTCGTGGTCGGCCATCACCGACTGGGCCTGGGCGAGTTCGGCGGGCATGGCCGCCTTGAGGTCGTTGAGCAGGCCGATCAGCTCGGCCCGGTTCACCACGCAGGAGGCCGACATCGGCATCGAGCGGGCGTTCTCGACCGCCGCCACGATCTCGTCGACCTTGTTCTGCACGTCCACGGGGCTTCGTCTTTCCGTGTGCCGCCGACGGTCCGGCGGAGGCAGGCCCGGCGCGGTGGACCTCACCGCAGGGCAGGACTACAGACTGTACGGCCCCCGCGCGGCGAGCTCACAACGCCTGCGCCGAACCGGCCTCCACCGCCCCGGACAAGCCATGACGAACCGGCAGAAAGGGGCCCGGCCCGCCGTCCGGCCCTACTGCTCGGCCTTACGCTCCGCGATCCGCTCCACCAGCCGGCGGTGCACCGTCTCCGGCAGCAGGTGCGAGACGTCGCCGCCGTACGAGGCGACCTCCTTGACCAGCGTCGAGGAGAGGAAGCTGTACGTCGGCGAGGTCGGCACGAAGAGCGTCTCGACGCCGGTCAGGCCGTGGTTCATCTGGGCCATCTGCAGCTCGTAGTCGAAGTCGCTGACCGCCCGCAGGCCCTTGATGATCGCCGGGATGTCGCGCTGCCGGCAGTAGTCCACCAGCAGGCCGTGGTGCGACTCGACCACCACGTTCCCGAACGGGACGGTGACCTCCTCGATCAGGCCGATCCGCTCCTCGACGGTGAACATGCCCTGCTTGTTGCGGTTGATCAGGACCGCGACATGCACCACGTCGTACAGCTTGGAGGCCCGCTCGATGATCTCCAGGTGGCCCTTGTGGATCGGGTCGAACGAACCGGGGCAGACGGCTCGGCGCATGGCGTGTGTGCTCCCTCGTGGGGTGACGGCTGCTGCGGGCCGCGGCCCGCTACTCCTGATCGCTGGCCTCGGCGGCGGCGCGACCGTACCAGAGCGTGCCCTCGCCGTAGCGGCGGGAGCGCAGCACCTCGAAGCCCTCGGGCCAGCCGAACTCGCCGCCGCGGGTGCTGCGCTCCACGGTGACGAGTGCGTCCTCCGCGAGCCAGCCCCCAGCCGACAGTGTGATCAGCATCTCGCGCACCTCGTCGTCCGTCACCACGTAGGGCGGGTCGAGGAACACCAGGTCGTACGGGGTCTGCGGGGGCGGCCCGGCGATCACCTTCTCCGCCCTGGCCGCCCGGACCTCCGTGCCCGGCAGGCCGATCGTGCGGACGTTCTCCCGGATCACCCGGGCCGCCTGGGTATCCGCCTCGACCAGCAGGACGTGCTCGGCGCCGCGCGAGAGCGCCTCCAGGCCGACCGCGCCCGATCCGCCGAACAGGTCCAGCATCCGAGCCCCGTGCAGGGTGCCGCGGAACGCCTCCAGGGTGGAGAACATCGCCTCACGGGCCTTGTCGGAGGTCGGGCGGGTGCCCCGGCCGGGCGGTACGGCCAGTCGGCGGCCGCCGGCCGCCCCGGCGATCACGCGGGTCATGGTGGTGGGAGGTCCTTTCGTCGCTGCCCGACCACGCTATCCCGCCCCGGCTGCGAGCGGGCAAACGCCGGCGAGCGGTGGATAACGACCGGGGCCCCGCCGACGGGTCGGCGGGGCCCCGGCGGACACTCGCTAGCTCGCCTCGGAGCCGGCCCCCTGGCTCGGGACCGCCGCGCCGAGCAGCGCCGGCGAGGCGTAGCGGGACCACGACAGGCAGCCGTCGGGCGGGCAGAACTCGGGGCGGCGCGGGTCGTGCCCGAGCTCGCGCAGCTTGGTCCGGACGGAGTCGGGCGTGCGGCCGAAGCGGGCGGCGATCCGGGCGACGGTCTCGCCGTCGTGGAAGCGCCGGACCAGCTCCTCCTCGTGCTGCGGCACCCACGGGGCACCGTGTCCGGGGTAGAGCTCGCGCAGCACGTCGCGGTCGGGGATGGGTTCGGCGACGTCCGCGACGATCGCCAGCGCCCGCAGCGCGCGGTTGAGCGCGATCCGCAGCGAGGCGACGTCCTCGACCGGCAGGCGGAGCTTGCCCGAGGCCAGCGGCGCGGCGGCCGCCCCCTCACGCCAGCCGGTGAGGGTGAGGGTGACCTCGCGGTCGTCGTCGCTGGCGAGTTCGATCCGGAAGACCTTGTCGCCCAGCGGGAGCTCGTTGAGATGACGGAATGCCATGGCAGGACCCCCAAGTGTCGTGCCAGGAACGCACCTTGGGGGTGCGCCCTGAACAACTACATTCTCTCCCGGGGGTCTGACAGTCGGGCGGTGCCGGAGCCCGCTCAGCCCTTCTCCATGTAGGCGGCGCGGTCCTCGTCGAGCAGGCTCTCCAGCGCGGTGCGCAGCTCCGGGTGGGCGGCCAGCTCCGGGTCCTCGGCGACCAGCCGGGTGGCTTCCGTCCGGGCGGTCAGGATGACCTCCTCGTCCTCCAGCACCGACAGCACCTTGAGCGAGGACTTCACCCCGGACTGGGCTTGGCCCAGCACGTCGCCCTCGCGGCGCTGTTCGAGGTCGATCCGGGAGAGCTCGAAGCCGTCCAGGGTGCCGGCCACCGCGTCCAGCCGGGCCCGGGCGGGGCTGGCCGCCGGCATGTCGCTGACCAGCAGGCACAGTCCGGCCGCGCTGCCCCGGCCGACCCGGCCGCGCAGCTGGTGGAGCTGGGAGACGCCGAAGCGGTCGGCGTCCATGATGACCATCACGGTGGAGTTGGGGACGTTCACGCCGACCTCGATGACGGTGGTGGCGACCAGCACGTCCACCTCCCCGGCGGCGAACCGGCGCATCACGTCGTCCTTGGCGTCGGGGGCGAGCCGGCCGTGCAGGATCTCCACCCGCAGTCCGGCCAGCGGGCCCTTCACCAGCTTCTCGGCGGTCTCCACCACCGAGAGCGGGGGCCGCCGTTCGTCGCTCCCGGCGCCGGCGTCGGCGTCGCCGACCTCCTCGAAGTCCCCTTCGGCCGCCTTCCGCCTCCTCTTGGCGGCCTTCGGGTCGGCGGCCGGCTCCTCGTCGCCGATCCGGGGGCAGACCACGTACGCCTGGTGGCCCTTGCCGACCTCCTCGCGGACCCGCTCCCAGGCCCGGGTGAGGAAGTTGGGCTTCTCCAGCGCGGGGACGACGTGGGTGGAGATCGGCGAGCGGCCGGCCGGGAGCTGGTCCAGGACGGAGGTCTCCAAGTCCCCGAAGACGGTCATCGCGACGGTGCGCGGGATCGGGGTGGCGGTCATCACCAGCAGGTGCGGCGGCTGCTGCCCCTTGGCGCGCAGCGCGTCCCGCTGCTCGACGCCGAAGCGGTGCTGCTCGTCCACCACGACCAGGCCGAGGTCCTGGAACTGGACCTTGTCCTGGATCAGCGCGTGGGTGCCGATGGCGATCCCGGCGTTCCCGCACGCCATGTCGGACATCACCCGGCGGCGGGCGGGGTCACCCATCGAGCCGGTCAGCAGCACCACCCGGGTGGCGTGCTCGGAGCCGCCGAGCATCCCGCCCTGGGCGAGGTCGCCCATCATCTCGACGATCGAGCGGTGGTGCTGCTGGGCCAGCACCTCGGTGGGCGCCAGCAGCACGGCCTGGCCGCCGGCGTCCACCACCGCGAGCATCGCCCGCAGCGCCACCAAGGTCTTGCCGGAGCCGACCTCGCCCTGGAGCAGCCGGTGCATCGGGTGCTCGGTGGCCAGGTCGGCGGCGATCTCGGCGGAGACCTTCCGCTGGCCCTCGGTGAGGGTGAACGGCAGCCGGGCGTCGAAGGCGTCCAGCAGGCCGCCGGCCCGGGCCACCCGGGGCTTGGCCGGCAGCGCGGAGTCGGCGGCCCGGCGCTGGGCGAGGGCGACCTGGAGGACGAAGGCCTCGTCCCAGCGCAGCCGGCCCTGGGCGCGCTCGCGGTCGGCCTGGCTGCCCGGGCGGTGGATCAGCTCCAGCGCCTCCGGCAGCGGGATCAGGTCGTGGCGCTCGCGCAGTTCGGCGGGCAGCGGTTCGCCGACGTCGCCGAGGTGCTTGGTGAGCGCGGTCTCGATGCAGATGGACAGCTTCCAGCTGGGCATCTGGGCGCTGGCGCCGTACACCGGGATGAGCCGGCCGGCGAACTGCTTCGCCGCATCGGAGCCCGCTTCCTCGTCGAGCAGCTGGTAGTCGGGCGAGACCAGCTGGCGGCTGCGGTTGAAGACCCCGACCTTGCCCGCGAACAGGCCCTGGGCACCGGCCCTGAGCTCCTTCTGCCGCCAGCCCTGGTTGAAGAACACCAGCGAGAGCCGGCTGCGGCCGTCGGTGACGACCACCTCCAGCCGGTCCCCCTTGCGGCCGCGGAACGGGATCAGGGTGACCTTCTCGATCCGGGCCAGCACGGTGACGTGCTCGTCGACCTCCAGCTCGTCCAGGCTGGTGAGCTGGCCGCGCTCGACGTAGCGGCGGGGGTAGTGGTGCAGCAGGTCCCCGACCGTGCGCAGCTTGAGACTGTCGGCGAGCACCTTCGCGGTGCGGTCGCCGACGAGCTTGGTCAGTGGTTCATCGAGAGCGCCCATCAGGCCCTTGTTTACACCAAGGCACCGACGAACACCGACGAACGGACCGCTACTCCACGCCGATGAGCAGCGGCGTGAACTCCTGGCCGCCGTGGAAGACCACCGAGTCCACCTCCGGCCGCTGCTGGCGGACGTGCGCCACCAGCCGGTCGGCGAGCGCCCGGTCGGCGCCCTCGCCGAGGATCAGGGTGACGAGTTCGCCGCCCGCGCCGAGCATCCGGTCGAGCACGCTCTCGCCGACCTCGGCCAGTCCGGCGCCGATCACCGCGACGTCCCCGTCGATCAGGCCGAGCACGTCGCCGGCCTGGCAGACCCCGGCCATGGTCCAGGACTCCCCCTCGGCGACGGCGAGTTCGGCGTACCGGGTGGCCCCGGCGGCCGAGGTCATGGCGACCACGTCCTCGTCGAAGCGGCGGCCGCCCTCGTGCACGGCGAGCGCGGCCAGGCCCTGCACCGGCGAGCGGGTGGGCAGGACGGCGATCCGCACGCCCTCCTCACGCAGCTGGTCGGCGGCGGCCCCGGCGGCGGCGCGCAGTTCGGGGTCGTTGAGCAGCAGCACCACCTCGCGGGCGGCCGCGCCGCGGACGGCGTCGGCGAGTTCGGCGCTGGCCGGGCGGCGGTCCGGGTCGGCGTGCAGGACGACGGCGCCGGCCTGCTCGCACAGGTCGGCCAGCCCGTCGCCGGACACCACCGAGAGCACCGCGCGGGTCCGGTGCTCGCGCTCGCCGCGCTCGGCCGCGGTGCCGGACCGGGCGGCGGCCTCGGCGAAGTGGGTGATCCGGATCTGGTGCGGGCGCCCGGCCCGGACCCCGGCCTCGACGGCGGCGCCCGCGTCGTCCACGTGGACGTGCACGTTCCACAGGCCGTCGCCGCCGCCGATCACCAGCGAGTCGCCGAGCCCGCCGAGCCGCTCGCGCAGCGCGGGCAGCGCCTCGTCCTCGGCGTCCAGCAGGTAGATGACCTCGAAGGCGGGGTGGCCCGGGCCGGGCGGCCGCCGGTGCGGCTCGCAGCTCTCCACCGCCCGGACGTCCCCGCGCAGTGCGACCGGCCCCATCGGCTGCTGCCCGGCGACGGCGTCGGCGAGCGCGCCGAGGACGGCCACCAGGCCGCGCCCGCCGGCGTCCACCACCCCGTTCTCGGCCAGCACGGCGAGCTGCTCGGGGGTGTGCCGCAGGGCGTCCCGGGCGGCCCGGTGGGCGGTGTCGGCGACCTGGGCGAGCCCGTCCCCGGCCCGCACCGCCTCGCGGGCGGCGACCCGGGCGACGGTGAGCAGGGTGCCCTCGACGGGCTCCGCGACGGCCTGGTAGGCGGAGTCGGCGGCGCGCAGCAAGGCGGCCCGAAGCTGGTCGGCGCCGCCGCCCTCGGCCAGCGTCTCGGCGGTGCCGCGCAGCCACTGGGCGAGGATCACCCCGGAGTTGCCGCGGGCGCCGATCAGCGCGCCGCGGGCCATCGCGCGGACGGCGTCGGCCAGCCCGGGCGCCGGCCCGGACTCGGGGTCGGCGAAGCGGCTCTCCACCTCGGCGGCGGCGGACTCGACGGTCAGGTAGAGGTTGGTGCCGGTGTCGCCGTCCGGGACGGGGTACACGTTGAGCGCGTCGATCTCCTCGCGGGCCTGGCCGAGCGCCCGCAGGGCGAGCTGGCACCAGGTGCGCACGGCCGGGGCGTCGAGCGTGTGCAGCACCAGGTCTCCTCCGGGACGGGCCGCCGGACCGGCCCGGGGGCCGCGGCGAGGGGTGATACCGGCAGGTTATCGGGGCTCGGGGAGGGCCGCCGGGGCCCCTGACCGGAGCGATCACCCGGCCGGTCATGGTAGTTTCGTGGGACGGAAGCAAGCGTTGTATGCTCTTCCGGTTGCCTGGAACCGTCCAGGCTCACCCCCTTGTCCGGTCCGGTGCACGCGAGTGTTCTGGTGGGTGAGTGGGTTTTCGAAAGTATCTGATCTGAAGTCTTGGAGTGACTCCTGTGGCTGCCAACTGCGACGTCTGCGGCAAGGGGCCGGGCTTCGGCAACAGCATCTCCCACTCTCACCGCCGTACCCCCCGTCGTTGGAACCCCAACATTCAGACGGTGCGCGCTGTGATTGGGCGTACGCCGAAGCGGCTCAACGTCTGCACCTCGTGCATCAAGGCCGGTAAGGTCTCGCGCTGACGCGCAGACCGGCATGCCGGTCCTCCAGTGAGTCGGTTCATCCCCGGATGGACCGGCTTCGCTGTTTCCGGGACCGGTCAGGCTTTCCGGACGCACACGTGACGGGCGGACCCCCTCGGGGGTCCGCCCGTCGCCGCGTTCCGGCCGGGGCCGCGGGTCAGCGCCAGCGCCAGGCGTGGTCGACCGGGCCGATCCCGGCGCCCAGGGCGAAGCCCCCGGCGATCGCGCCGGTGACGTACTCCTTGGCCGAGCCCACCGCCCCGGGCACCGACTCCCCCTTGGCCAGGCCGGCCGCGATCGAGCTGGCCAGGGTACAGCCGGTGCCGTGGGTGTGCCGGTTGTCGTAGCGCGGCGCGCGGTACCAGTGCACCTCGCCGGGCCCGCCGTACAGCAGGTCGGCCGCCTCGCCGGCCAGGTGCCCGCCCTTGACCAGCACCCAGCGCGGCCCGAGGTCCAGCAGCGCCTCGGCGGCGGCCAGCATCTGCGACTCGTCCTCGACGGTCCGGCCGGTGAGCTGCGTCACCTCGTGCAGGTTGGGGGTGACCACGGTGGCGACCGGCAGCAGCCGCTCGCGGACGGTGGCGACCGCCTCGGCGGCCAGCAGCGCGTCCCCGTGCTTGGAGACGCCGACCGGGTCGACCACCACCGGGGCGTCCACCCCGGCGAGCAGTTCCGCGACGGTCTCGACCAGTTCGATCGAGGCGAGCATGCCGGTCTTCACCGCCTGCACCCCGATGTCGTCCACCACACTGCAGAACTGCGCCCGGACGGCTTCGGCGGGCAGTTCCCAGTAGCCCTGGACGCCGAGCGAGTTCTGCGCGGTGACGGCGGTGATCACGCTCATGCCGTGGACGCCGAGGGCGAGCATCGCCTTGAGGTCGGCCTGGATGCCGGCGCCGCCGCCGGAGTCGGAACCGGCGACGGTGAGGACGCGGGGAGGTGCGGTCGAATCCATGGCCCCCAACCTACCCGCGCGCGTTCGGGGCGCCGCCGTCAGAGCACCGCTTCCGATTCCGCCCAGCGGTCCTGCGGCACCGTCTTCAACCTGGTCACCGCGTCGCCGATCGGCAGCAGCTCGATGCCGGTCCGGCGCAGCGCGGTGAAGTGCCCGAACGCGCCCCGGTGGACGGCCTCCACCGCGTGCCAGCCGAAGCGGGTGGCGAGCACCCGGTCCCGGGCGGTCGGGGTGCCGCCGCGCTGGGTGTGGCCCAGGATGACCGGGCGGGCCTCCTTGCCGAGCAGGTTCTCCAGCTCGTGGGCGAGCCGGTTGCCGATCCCGCCGAAGGTCCGGTGGCCGTACTGGTCGACCTCGCCGTGGTCGAAGCGCATGGTGCCGGGCGTCGGGGCGGCGCCCTCGGCGACGGCGATGATGGCGAACTTCTTGCCGCGGGCGAAGCGGTCCTCGACCATCCGGGCCACCGCCTCGATGTCGAAGGGCTTCTCCGGGATGAGGATGCCGTGGGCGCCGCCGGCCATGCCCGCGGTGAGGGTGATCCAGCCGGTGTGCCGGCCCATCAACTCCACCACCATGACGCGCTGGTGGGACTCGGCGGTGGTCTTGAGCCGGTCGATCGCCTCGGTCGCCACGTGCACCGCGGTGTCGAAGCCGAAGGTGACGTCGGTGGCGTCGATGTCGTTGTCGATGGTCTTGGGCACCCCGACCACCGGGAGTCCGGCGTCGCTGAACAGCTTGGCGGCGGTCAGCGTCCCCTCGCCGCCGATCGCGACCAGCGCGTCGATGCCGATGTCCCGGGCCAGCGTCTTGGCGTTCTCCACCGCCCAGGCGATCCGCTCGCGCTGCACCCGGGCCGAGCCCAGGATGGTGCCGCCGAGGGTGAGCAGACCGGTGACGTCGTCGTGCGAGACCGGCCGGGTTCTGCCCTCGATCAGCCCGAGGAAGCCGTCCTCGATGCCCACGATCTCGTCGCGGTGCACGTCCGTGCCCCGGTGCACCACCGAGCGGATCACCGCGTTGAGGCCGGGGCAGTCGCCGCCGCTGGTCAGGACACCGATGCGCATGTGTGGTGTGCTCCCGCTCGCCGTGGTTCGGCCCGGCCGCAGCCGACGGCGGGCGGGCTCGGATGGCGCAAGCCTACGCAGAACGCACCCTCGAAGCCCGTCCGCCGCACGTCCGGAGCGTCACGCGCCGTACCGGCGTCCACGCCCCGTCAGCCGTCCTCCGTACCTCACTCGGCGAAGTGGTCCCAGCCGCCGACCCGGTCCCAGGGTGCGCCGTCGACCGTCACCCGTCCGCTGCGCGATCCCCGCGGGCGGCCGGTCACCTCGCCCACCACCCGCCAGCGGGAGGGGAGTTGGACCCCGCGCGGGAAGGTCGCCACGATCGCGTGGTCCTCGCCGCCGGACAGCACCCAGACCAAAGGGTCCACCCCGACCGCCTGGCCGATGTCGGCCATCTGCGCCGGGACGTCGAAGTCGGCGGCCCTGAGGTCGATGTCCACCTCGCTGGCCCGGGCCACGTGGCCGAGGTCGGCGACCAGCCCGTCGCTCACGTCGATCATCGAGGTGGCGCCCAACTCGGCGGCGGCCGGGCCCGCGTGGTACGGCGGCTCGGGCCGGCGGTGCGCCTCGACGAAGGCACGCGGGGAGCGGAAGCCGCGTTGCAGCACCGTCAGTCCGGCCGCCGACCAGCCGAGCCAGCCGCACACCGCGATCACGTCGCCGACCTGGGCGCCGGAGCGCGTCACCGCCGGGCGCCCCTGGAGGTCGCCGAGCGCCGTGATCGCCAGCATGACGGTGTCGCCGCGCACCACGTCGCCGCCGACCACCGTCGCCCCGGCGACCTGGCACTCGTCGCGCAGCCCGTCCATCAGCTCGGTGGCCCAGGTGGTCGGCAGGTCGGCGGGGGCGACCAGCCCGAGCAGTATCGCGGTCGGCACCGCGCCCATCGCGGCCACGTCGGCGAGGTTCTGGGCGGCGGCCTTGCGGCCCACGTCGTAGGCGGTGGACCAGTCCCGGCGGAAGTGCCGGTTCTCGATCAGGACGTCCGTGGTGGCCACCACCCGGCCGTCCGGGGCCTTCACCACCGCGGCGTCGTCCCCGGGGCCGAGGTCGACCGCGTCGGTGAGCGGTACCCGGGCGGTCAGCTCCCTGATGAGACCGAACTCGCCGAGCTCGCCCACGGTCCCCTGCATCTGCCGTCCTCTCGCCTTTCCTCCCCGGACGGCACCGCCGCCCGGGATACGGTCCCCGTCGCTCCCCCCCGCGCGCAGCGTACGCCCTCCGGGGGCACCGAAGTCTCCCCTCCCCGGCCCGCTGCGCGGTAGCGTGGTGATCAGCCTGCCGGTGCGCCCGCACCCACCCCTGCACCAGCCCGGGCGGTCCCGGCGGCGATCCCCCCAACCGGCCGCCGGGAGGTCACCCGTGGTACAGGCATACATCCTGATCCAGACCGAAGTAGGAAAGGCCACCGCGGTGGCCGAGACCATCGCGAAGATCCCCGGTGTGATCACCGCCGAGGACGTCACCGGCCCGTACGACGTCATCGTCAAGGCCGAGGCCGACACGGTCGACGACCTGGGCCGCCTGGTGGTCGCCAAGGTCCAGAAGGTGGAGGGCATCACCCGCACCCTCACCTGTCCGGTGGTGCACCTCTGACCCCGGCTACCATCGGCGGGTGGCCAGAGAACTCCGCATCCCCAGGGCGCTGACCGCGCTTCCCGCGCCGGTCCGCTGGCTGGCCGCGCCGGTCGCGCTGACCTGCACCGTGGTGGTGCTCATCGGCAGTTGGAGTTCCGCCGACGACCCCGCGGTGGAGGTCCCGCGGCCGAGCGGGAAGGCCGCGGACCACTGCCGGGCGCTGGGCGCCGCCCTGCCCCAGGAGTTGCTCGGCCGCGCCCGCCGGGACCCGTCCCCGGCCTCCCCGTACGTGGCGGCCTGGGGCGACTCGCCCCGGGTGGTGCTGCGGTGCGGCATCGACCGCCCGGAGGAGTTGGACGGCCCGCACGCCAAGGACCTGTCGCCGACCGTCGACGACGTCACCTGGTGGTCGCAGCAGCTCGCCGACGGCGGCTACCGCTTCGTGGCGACCATGCGGGCCGCCTACGTCGAGGTGACCGTCCCGGCCGGAGCCGCGCAGAACCCCTTCGACCCGGCGGCCGCCCTGACCCCCGCGGTGAAGGCGAACATCCCGGGCTGAGCCCGTACCCGCCCCGAGCCGAAGGGGCGCGCCGGGAAGTCCCGGCCCGCCCCTGTCACGCGTACGGGCCCGCTAGCGCAGCCCGGTCGAGCGGCGCAGCGCGGTCTGCAGCAGCCGGTCGATCAGCTCCGCGTACGAGACCCCGCTGGCCTCCCACATCTTCGGGTAGGCGGAGATCGGGGTGAAGCCCGGCATGGTGTTGATCTCGTTGATCATCCAGCTGCCGTCGTCCAGCAGGAAGAAGTCGACCCGGGCCAGGCCCTCGCAGCCGAAGGCCTCGAACGCGGCCACCGCCTGGCGCCGGATCTCCGCGACCTCCTCGGCGGTCAGCTCGGCCGGGATCCGCACCTCGGAGGAGTCGATGTACTTGGCCTCGAAGTCGTAGAAGTCGAAGCCCTCGCCGACCAGCACCTCGGCCGGGACGCTGGCCCGCGGGCCGTCCTCGAACTCCAGCACCCCGCACTCGATCTCGCGGCCGGAGACCCCCGCCTCGATGATCAGCTTGGGGTCGTGCCGGCGGGCCTCCTCGATCGCGGCGTCGAGCTCGGCCAGGTCCTTGACCTTGGTGATGCCGATGCTGGAGCCGGCCCGGCAGGGCTTCACGAACACCGGCAGGCCCAGCTCGGCGACCCGCTCGCGCACCGCGGCGCGGCCCTGCTCGGTCTCCCAGTCGCGCGGCCGCACGATCGTGTAGTGGCCGACGCCCAGGCCGTGCGAGGCCAGGATCCGCTTGGCGAACTCCTTGTCCATGCCGGCCGCGCTGGCCAGCACGCCGTTGCCGACGTACGGGACGCCGGAGAGTTCCAGCAGGCCCTGGAGGGTGCCGTCCTCGCCCCACGGGCCGTGCAGCAGCGGGAACACCACGTCGACCTCGCCGAGGGCCTTGGGGGCGCTCCCCGGCTCGCTCAGCAGCACCTCCCGGCTGCCCGGCGAGACCGGCAGCGCGACCTGCCCGTCGACGGCCTCGGCGACGTGGGCCACGTCCGGCAGCCGGCCGTCGGTGATGGCCATCCGGGACGGCTCGTCGCTGGTCAGCGCCCAGCGGCCCTCGTGGGTGATGCCGATCGGCAGCACGTCGTACTTGTCACGGTCGATCGCCCGGAGGACGCTGCCCGCGGTGGAGACCGAGATCGCGTGCTCGGAGCTGCGCCCGCCGAAGACCAGCGCGACGCGCGGCTTGGGGGCGGACGGGTCCGGGGTGGTCTGTTCGATGCTCATATCGGGTTTGAGACTACCGTGCGAGGTGTTTCCGGGAAGTCAACGCCGGCCCGGAGAGTCCGCGCCCACCACCGGGTGCGGGGCCCGACGGGCCGGGCCTCAGCGCCGCTCCGCCTTGGCCGAGCGGGACATCAGCACCTGCAGCGCCTCCTGGGTGGGCCGCCCGTTGTGCACCACGTCCACCACCGCCTCGACGATCGGCATGTCGACCCCGCTGCGCCGGGCCAGGTCCAGCACCGACTCGCAGGACTTGACGCCCTCCGCGGTCTGCCGGGTGGCCGCGATGGTCTCGGCCAGCGACATGCCCCGGCCCAGGTTCATCCCGAAGGTGTTGTTGCGCGACAGCGGCGAGGAGCAGGTGGCGACCAGGTCGCCCATCCCGGCCAGCCCCGCGAAGGTGTGCGGGTCGGCGCCCAGCACCTCGCCGAGCCGGGTGGTCTCGGCCAGTCCGCGGGTGATCAGGGTGGCCTTGGTGTTGTCGCCGAGCCCCATGCCGGCCGCCATGCCGACGGCCAGGCCGATCACGTTCTTGACCGCGCCGCCGAGCTCGCAGCCGATCACGTCGGTGTTGGTGTACGGCCGGAAGTACGGCGTGTGGCAGGCGGCCTGGAGCCGCTTGGCGACCGCCTCGTCGGTGCAGGCGACCACGCTCGCGGCGGGCTGCCGGTTGGCGATCTCCTTGGCCAGGTTGGGCCCGCTGACCACCGCGACCCGCTCCGGGCCGACCTTGGTGACCTCGTCGATCACCTCGCTCATCCGCTTGGCGGTGCCGAGTTCGATGCCCTTCATCAGGCTGACCAGCACGGTCTGCGGCTCGATCAGCGGCGCCCAGGCGGCCAGGTTGTCGCGCAGCGTCTGGGAGGGCACCACCAGCACCGCGAAGTCGGCGCCGGCCAGCGCCTCGGCGGCGTCGGTGGTGGCCCGGACGGTGTCGGGCAGCCGGACGCCCGGCAGGTAGTCCGGGTTCTCGTGGGTGGAGTTGACGGCGTCCACCAGCTCCTGGCGGCGGGCCCACAGCACGACCTCGCAGCCCGCGTCGGCCAGCACCATCGCGAACGCGGTGCCCCAGGAGCCCGTCCCCATCACGGCGCAGCGGGTCACCGGCCCGTCCCCTCTTCGTCGTTGTCGTTCCGGCCGCCCTTGGCGCGGCGGCGTTCGGCCAGCGCGGCGGCGGCCCGCTCGCGGGCGGCCTTGCGCATGTCGTAGCGCTCGGCCGGCGGCTCCTCGCCGCGGACCCCGGCCAGCACCTCGGTGATCGCCGCCATGATGTCCTCGGTGGCGTCGTTGAGCACCTGTCCGGTGAGCTCCATGCCCGCGTACTTGCTCAAGTCCACCGCGGGCCCGGCGGCCACGGTCACCCGGTGCCGCGGGAACAGGTTGAACCTGCCCTTGCCGAAACCGGCCCGGCCGTACGGCGGGATGATCTCGTGGGCGCCCCAGTGCGCGACCGGGATGACCGGCGCGCCGGTCATCAGCGCGACCCGGGCGACCCCGTTCTTGCCGGTCATCGGCCACAGGTCCGGGTCCCGGGTGAGCGTTCCCTCCGGGTAGAACTGCACGCACTGGCCGTTGTTGACGGCGTCGATCGCGGCCCGGAAGGCCTGCGCCGCGTCGGTGGACTCGCGGAACACCGGGATCTGGCCGGTCTTGCGCAGCATGAACCCGATGAAGGGGATCGAGAACAGCGAGGACTTGCCGAGGATCCGCGGCGGACGGCCGCTGTTGTACTGCCAGTGCGCGTAGATCACCGGGTCGATGATCGAGTTGTGGTTCACGGCGGCGATGAAGCCGCCCTTCTCCGGAATGTGCTCCCAGCCCCGCCAGTCGGGCTTCACCAACGCGGTCGTCACCGGCTTCACCAGCACGGCCGCGAAGCGGTACCAGATGCCGTAGTCGGCGTTGCCGAACTTGGCGTACGAGCGGCGGGCCACCCCAGGCTCCTTCTCATCGCATGCGGCACGTGGGGTGCCGCGGTCATGGCCTCCCGTGCCGCGCACCGGCGCGACCGGTGCCCGGGGCACGGGCGCGGAACAGTGTCGCCCGCCTGCTCACCGGCTGTCGAGCGGCCGCGCCAACCCGCCGGGCGGGCGTGATCAAACGCACGTCCGCACAGCTCGGACGGCCTGGCGAGGGTTCCGGGACCGGCGTCACAATGACGCCGATGACCCAGGACACCGTACGCCCCAGCGAGCCCGTCGCGCCCGCCGCACCCGCCGCCGACTGGTCGCTGGTGCTACCGCTCAAGCCGCTCGCCCTCGCGAAGAGCCGACTGGCCCCGTACGCGGGCCCGCACCGGGCCGAGCTGGCCCTCTCCTTCGCCCTCGACACGGTCACCGCCGCGCTGGCCACCCCGGGCGTCTCGCGCGTCCTGGTGGTCACCCCGGACGCCACCGCCGGCGCCCGGCTGGTTGGGCTGGGCGCCCTGGTGGTCGCCGACGAGCCCGGCGGCGGCCTCAACCGGGCGCTGGCGCACGGCGCCTCGGCCGCCCGGGCGCTCGCCCCGCGGGCACCGCTGGCCGCCCTCTCGGCGGACCTGCCGGCCCTGCGCCCGGCCGAACTCGCCCGGGTGCTGGGCGCGGTGCCGTCGGACGGCCGGGCCTTCCTGCCGGACTCCCCCGGCCTGGGCACCACCCTGCTCGCCTGCGGCCCCGGCCGTCCGCTCGCCCCCGCGTTCGGGGACGGCTCGCGGGCCCGGCACGCGGCCGGCGGGGCGCTCGAACTGCGCCTGGCGGACGTGGAGTCGGTGCGCCGGGACGTCGACACCGGCGCCGACCTCGGCGAGGCCGCCGGGCTCGGCCTCGGCCCGTACACCAGTGCGCTGTTCGCCCGTCTGGGCGGCTCCTGACCAGCGGGCCCGTCGGACCCGCTCGCTATGCTGCTGGCATGCAGGCCACCGCGTTCACCTTCGACCCCGCCACCCGAGCCGGCTCGGTGCTGCTCGACGACGGGACCCCGGTGCCGTTCGACGCGGCCGCCTTCGACGCCGGCGGCCTGCTGCTGCTGCGGCCCGGCCAGCGGGTGCGGATCCGCACCGAGGGCGCGGGCGAGGCCCGCCGGGTGGTCTTCGTGACCCTGCAGACCTTCCCCGACCCGACGGCCGCTGACGGCGTCAACGACCGCTGACGGCACCGTCCCCCCTCCGGCCGTTCCCACCCTTCCGGCAGTTCCCGCAGTTCCCGCGGATTTCCGCGCCCGGACGGCGGCTGCCGGTGAATCCTGACTAAGCGCCCGGAAATCGAAAGAGCCGCGGCCACCCGGTCTCCGCAATTCGCGGAAGGGGGTGCCGCGGCTCTGTGCCGAAGGCCGTCCGAGGACAGTCGCGCGGGACTTACTTGGCCGAGGCCTTGCGCGCGGTGGTCTTGCGGGTGGCCGTCTTCTTCGCCGGCGCCGTCTTCTTGGCCGTGGCGGTCGCCTTCTTGGCGGTGGCCGTGGTCTTCTTGGCGGCAGCCGTGGTGGTCGCCTTCTTCGCGGCGGCCGTCTTCTTGGTCGCCGCGGCCTTGGTCGCAGCCGCCTTGGTGGCGGTGGCCGTGGTCTTCTTGGCGGCGGCCGTGGTGGTCGCCTTCTTGGCCGTGGCGGTCGCCTTCTTCGCGGCGGTGGCCGTGGTCTTCTTGGCGGCAGCCGTGGTGGTCGCCTTCTTCGCGGCGGCCTTCTTGGCGGCCGGGGCGGCGGCGGCAGCGGTGGCGGCGCGCTTGGTGGCGGCACGCTTGGCGGCCGGGGTCGCGGCGACACCGGTCTTGCCCGGGGTGAGCGAGCCCTTGGGGGCCTTCTTCACCGAGGGGCCTTCCTTCGGCAGCTTCTTGCTGCCGCTGACCAGGTCCTTGAAACCCTGACCCGGACGGAAGCGGGGGACCGAGGTCTTCTTGACCTTGACCCGCTCGCCGGTCTGCGGGTTGCGGGCGAAGCGCGCGGAGCGCTCCACCTTCTCGAAGGTGCCGAAACCGGTGACCGAAACCCGGTCACCGGCCACAACGGCACGGACCATGGTGTCGAGCACTGCGTCGACGGCCTCTGCGGCAGCCTTGCGACCGCCCAGCTGCTCGGCCACCGCTTCGACAAGCTGAGCCTTGTTCACGTCTTCCCCTTCGGAAACGGGCGCCGGATGATTCCATCCGTTCTTTTCGCACGTTAGGTATGTATCTGCGGACTTTCAATTACCAAACGCGCGAATCACCCTAGTGTCGCAATGGATTTGCGCGTCCGCGACCTCAGTCGAGGGGCGGGTGCCCCTCGTCGAGGTCATGTACAAAGCGACTCAACCGCCTTGCCGCCTCCGGAAGATCGCGCTTGGCGGTCTCCGTGACGATGAGCAGTTGACGGGTGAGAGCGGTCTTTGCATCGACAGACACGTTCAGCGCATGCACGCGGGCGTGAGCTTGCTTCAACCGCTCGGCCACAAGCGCGTAGAGCGCTGCGACTTCCTGGTCGTCCGGCGCCTCAGCTGGTGTTGCGGAGGTGACGTCCGGCCGATCGTCAATTCGGCGTTCGGATCCCCGGCCCGTGGACTCCTCGGACGCGGGTTCGCCGCCCGCGTACGGAGGTTCATGGTGCCGGTGCATGTACTGATTGTGCCATCTACCCGCAGTTGTACTTGCGCGGGGCCCTCTTCCGCAAAGCCGAATGGGCAATCCGGGGAGCCCCCGGTGCTAACTCGTGCTCCGGAACGACGGATGGCCCGGCCCCCCCGAGGGGGAGCGCGGGCCATCCGGCGGATCGTCAGAATGCTTGTTCTGAGGGGAACTCAGGACACCGGCAGAGTACGGGGCTTGAACGCCGGGCGGGTGGCCTCGTAGGCGGCGATGTCCCCCTCGTTCTGCAGCGTGATGCTGATGTCGTCCAGGCCGTTGAGCAGCCGCCACCGGAGGTTGTCGTCCAGTTCGAAGGTCGCGGTGATGCCTTCGGCCCGGACTTCCCGTGCTTCCAGATCAACGGTGATCTCGGCCGAAGGGTCACTCTCGGTGAGCGACCAGAGGCGCTCCACGGTCTCCTGCGGCAGCACGACGGTCAGCAGACCGTTCTTCAGCGAGTTGCCCCGGAAGATGTCGGCGAAGCGCGAGGAGATGACCGCGTGGAAGCCGTAGTTCTGCAGCGCCCAGACCGCGTGCTCCCGGGAGGAGCCGGTGCCGAACTCGGGGCCGGCCACCAGGACGGTGGCGCCCTCGCGCTCGGGCCGGTTGAGGACGAACGACTCGTCCTTGCGCCAGGCCTCGAACAGGCCGTCCTCGAAACCGGATCGGGTGACCTTCTTGAGCCAATGGGCCGGGATGATCTGGTCCGTGTCCACGTTGCTGCGGCGCAGCGGGACGGCCCGGCCGGTGTGGGTGGTGAACTTCTCCATGGCTCAGGCCTCCACGGCGACGTTGGCGGAGTTGGCGGACAGGTCCGACGGGGCGGCCAGCCGGCCCAGGACGGCGGTCGCGGCGGCGACCTGCGGGGAGACCAGGTGGGTGCGGCCGCCCTTGCCCTGGCGGCCCTCGAAGTTGCGGTTCGAGGTGGAGGCGCAGCGCTCCCCCGGGGCGAGCTGGTCGGGGTTCATGCCCAGGCACATCGAGCAGCCGGCGTGCCGCCATTCGGCCCCGGCGGCGGTGAACACCTTGTCCAGGCCCTCCTCGACGGCCTGGAGCGCGACCCGGACGGAGCCGGGGACGACCAGCATCCGCACCCGGTCGGCGACCTTGCGGCCCTCCAGCACGGCGGCGGCGGCGCGCAGGTCCTCGATCCGGCCGTTGGTGCAGGAGCCGACGAAGACCGCGTCGACGGCGACCTCGCGCAGCGGGGTGCCCGCCTCCAGGCCCATGTACGCGAGGGCGTTCTCGGCGGCCGCGCGCTCCTGCGGGTCGGCGAAGTCCGCGGGGTTCGGGACGTCCGCGCCGAGCGGGGCGCCCTGGCCGGGGTTGGTGCCCCAGGTGACGAAGGGGGTGAGCTCGCTCGCGTCGATGAACACCTCGTGGTCGAAGACGGCGTCCTCGTCGGTGGCCAGGGTCCGCCAGTACGCGACGGCGGCGTTCCAGTCCTCGCCCTGCGGGGCGTGCGGGCGGCCCTGGAGGTAGTCGAAGGTGGTGTCGTCCGGGGCGATCATGCCGGCCCGGGCGCCCGCCTCGATCGACATGTTGCAGACGGTCATCCGGGCCTCCATCGACAGGCTCCGGATCGCCGAACCGCGGTACTCCAGGACGTAGCCCTGGCCGCCGCCGGTGCCGATCTTCGCGATCACGGCGAGGATCAGGTCCTTGGCCGTGACGCCCTCGGGCAGGTCGCCCTCGACGGTGACCGCCATGGTGCGGAACGGCGCCAGCGGCAGGGTCTGGGTGGCCAGCACGTGCTCGACCTGGCTGGTGCCGATGCCGAACGCCAGCGCGCCGAAGGCGCCGTGGGTGGAGGTGTGGGAGTCGCCGCAGACCACGGTGGTGCCGGGCTGGGTCAGGCCGAGCTGGGGGCCGACCACGTGCACCACGCCCTGCTCGACGTCGCCGAGCGAGTGGATCCGTACGCCGAACTCGGCCGCGTTGCGGCGCAGGGTCTCCAGCTGCACCCGGGAGACCGGGTCCGCGATCGGCTTGTCGATGTCCAGGGTCGGGGTGTTGTGGTCCTCGGTGGCGATCGTCAGATCGGTGCGGCGGACCGTACGGCCGGCCAGCCGCAGCCCGTCGAAGGCCTGCGGGCTGGTCACCTCGTGGAGCAGGTGCAGGTCGATGAACAGGAGGTCGGGCTCGCCCTCCGCGCGCCGCACGACGTGGTCGTCCCAGACCTTCTCTGCGAGTGTCCGTCCCATCGGATTCCCTCCAGCCGGCCGCGTTGCCGGCCTTCTCGTGTCGTCGAGGTCATTGCGCGCCCGCCCGTGGGGAGCGTGTTCGCGAGACCTGCACGCCGGATCGCTGTCCACGATGCGGACACTCTGACGAGGCCCCATCCTGGATGTCTCCCGGGCTGCTGCATCCAGAGTGGCGCTTTTCCCGGAAGATTGAACTTGCGTCTCGCGGAATGAGACTGCAGTCTTAGGGCATGGACAACTCTAGCGGCGTCGGCGTTCTCGACAAGGCCGCTCTGGTGCTCAGCGCACTGGAGTCGGGCCCCGCCACGTTGGCGGGGCTGGTCGCCGCCACCGGTCTGGCGCGCCCCACGGCCCACCGACTCGCCGTCGCACTCGAACACCACCGTCTGGTCACCAGGGACATGCAGGGGCGGTTCATCCTCGGCCCCCGCCTGTCCGAACTCTCCGCCGCGGCGGGCGAGGACCGGCTGCTCGCCACCGCGGGCCCGGTCCTGACCCACCTGCGCGACGTCACCGGCGAGAGCGCACAGCTCTACCGCCGGCAGGGCGAGATGCGGATCTGCGTAGCCGCCGCCGAGCGGCTCTCCGGTCTGCGGGACACCGTCCCGGTCGGCAGCACCCTGCCGATGAAGGCCGGCTCGGCCGCCCAGGTCCTGCTGGCCTGGGAGGAGCCCGAGCGGCTCCACCGCGGCCTCCAGGGCGCCCGCTTCACCGCCACCGCGCTCAGCGGCGTCCGGCGGCGCGGCTGGGCCCAGTCGATCGGCGAGCGGGAGCCGGGCGTCGCGTCCGTCTCCGCTCCCGTGCGCGGCCCCTCCAACCGCGTGGTGGCCGCCGTCTCCGTCTCCGGCCCGATCGAGCGCCTGACCCGCCACCCGGGCCGGCTGCACGCCCAGGCCATCATCGAGGCCGCGAACCGGCTCACCGAGGCCCTGCGGCGCAGCTGATCCGGCGGACTCCCCCACCCACCCCGCCGACTCCCCCGAACCCGAATCCCCCACTCCCCCACCGCACGCGAAAGGGCCCCGCTCGGATCGAGCGGGGCCCTTCGCACACCTGCGCGGCGGAAAAGCAAAAAGACCCCGCGGACGGGGTCTTCCATATTTCTGGCTGGGGTACCAGGACTCGAACCTAGACTAAATGAACCAGAATCACTCGTGCTGCCAATTACACCATACCCCAACGCAAAGCAAGGGCCGATGGGCATGTCCTAGAGAAGAACACAGCCACCGGCTTCGTGCTTTGAAGTACCCCCGACCGGATTCGAACCGGCGCTACTGCCGTGAGAGGGCAGCGTGCTAGGCCGCTACACAACGGGGGCTTTCCAGGCGATCCCTTGCGGGATCAGTACCCCCGACCGGATTCGAACCGGCGCTACTGCCGTGAGAGGGCAGCGTGCTAGGCCGCTACACAACGGGGGCTTGGATCTTCATTTGTACTGCTGGGTGACCGTTGCCGATCGTACTGCGCTGGGGTACCAGGACTCGAACCTAGACTAAATGAACCAGAATCACTCGTGCTGCCAATTACACCATACCCCACCAGAGTTGAACCCCTGCGGGCCCTTCTCAGGCGTTGCGCCTCTCGGTCGGTCCCGTTCCGAGGGGCTTTCGCTCCCTCGTCCGTTCCCTCCCGGGCGGCGCAGAAAGAACATTACCCGACGTCTGCCCTGGCTCCAAAATCGATAACCGCAGGCAGCGGTGGGGAGGCCGTCCGATGACCTCCGGGTGCGCCGCGGGCCCGGCACGGAGCCGGGCCCGCGGGCTGCTCAGGAGGCGCTTGCGCGGGCCGTTCAGGCCGTCGGCAGCGCGTCCAGGGCGGAGCGGAGCCGGCGCAGCGTCTCGGGGCGGCCGAGCAGCTCCATCGACTCGAACAGCGGCGGCGAGACCCGGCGGCCCGTGACGGCCACCCGCAGCGGCGTGAAGGCGAACTTGGGCTTGATGCCCAGGCCCTCCACCAGGGCCTCGCGCAGCGCGGCCTGGATCGGCTCCGGGGTGAAGTCCGCGAGCTCCTCCAGCGCCTTGACGCTGGCCTCCAGCACCGGGCCGGCGTCTGCGGTCAGCACCTTGGCGGCGTCGTCCGGGTCCACCGCGAAGTCGGCCGGGTCGACGAACAGGAAGCCGGCCATGTTGACGATCTCGCTCAGCACGACCATCCGCTCCTGGGTGAGCGGCGCGATCCGGGCGAGCAGGTCCAGCTGCTCGGCGGTCGGCTCGGCCGGCAGCAGGCCGGGGCCCTGGAGGAACGGCACCAGGCGGCGGACGAAGTCCTCCGGGGCCAGCCGGCGGACGTGCTCGGCGTTGATCGCCTCGCACTTCTTGAGGTCGAAGCGCGCCGGGTTGGAGTTCACCTTGGCGACGTCGAAGGCGGCGACCATCTCGTCCATGTCGAACAGGTCGCGGTCCTCGGCCAGCGACCAGCCCAGCAGGGACAGGTAGTTGAGCAGGCCCTCGCGGATGAAGCCGCGCTCGCGGTACAGGTTGAGCGAGGACTGCGGGTCGCGCTTGGAGAGCTTCTTGTTGCCCTCGCCCATCACGTACGGCAGGTGGCCGAAGCGCGGGGTGGCGCCCTCGCCGACGCCGATCTCGGCGAGCGCCGCGTACAGCGCGATCTGCCGCGGGGTGGAGGACAGCAGGTCCTCGCCGCGCAGCACGTGGGTGATGCCCATCAGGGCGTCGTCCACCGGATTGACCAGGGTGTACAGCGGGGCGCCGTTGGCGCGGACGATGCCGTAGTCCGGGACGTTCTCCGGCTCGAAGGTGAGCGTGCCGCGCACCAGGTCGTCGAAGGAGATGGTCCGGTCGGGCATCCGGAAGCGCAGGATCGGCTCGCGCTTCTCCAGCTTGTAGACGGCGACCTGCTCCTCGGTCAGCTCGCGGCAGTGGCCGTCGTAGCCGGAGGGCTTGCCGGCCGCGCGGGCGGCCTCGCGCCGGGCGTCCAGCTCCTCGGTGCTGCAGTAGCAGTGGTACGCGTGGCCGGCCTCCTGGAGGCGGCGGGCGACGTCGGCGTAGATGTCCATCCGCTGCGACTGGCGGTACGGCGCGTGCGGGCCGCCGACCTCCGGGCCCTCGTCCCAGTCCAGGCCGAGCCAGCTCATGGCCTCCAGCAGCTGGGTGTACGACTCCTCGGAGTCGCGGGCGGAGTCGGTGTCCTCGATCCGGAAGACCAGCTTGCCGCCGGTGTGGCGGGCGTAGGCCCAGTTGAACAGAGCCGTGCGGACCATGCCCACGTGGGGGTTGCCGGTCGGGGACGGACAGAAGCGAACCCGGACGGCCGGGTCAGTGTTAGCCACGCTTGATCACCTTGTTGGCGAGAGTGCCGATGCCTTCGATGGAGACGGCGACCTCGTCGCCGACGTTGAGCGGGCCCACCCCTGCGGGCGTGCCGGTGAGGATGACGTCGCCGGGCAGCAGCGTCATGGCCTCGGAGATGTGGACGACCAGTTCGGCGACCGAGCGGATCATCAGGGAGGTGCGGCCGGTCTGGCGGAGCTCGCCGTTGACCGTGCAGGTGATCGCCAGGTCGGACGGGTCGAGGTCGGTCTCGATCCACGGGCCCAGCGGGCAGGCGGTGTCGAAGCCCTTGGCCCGGGCCCACTGGCCCTCGCGCTGCTGGACGTCCCGGGCGGTGACGTCGTTGGCGCAGGTGTAGCCGAGGATCACCTCGGGCACCCGGTCCAGCGGCACCTCGCGGCACATCCGGCCGATCACCACGGCGAGTTCGGCCTCGTGGTGGACGTCCGAGGAGAACGGCGGGTACGCGATGTTCTCGGTCGGGCCGATCACCGAGGTGGACGGCTTGAAGAAGGTGAGCGGGACGTCCGGGACGTCGTTGCCCAGCTCCGCCGCGTGCGCCGCGTAGTTGCGGCCGACCGCCACGATCTTGTTGGGGAGCATCGGGCTGAGCAGCCGGACGTCCTGGAAGCGGTAGCTCTCACCGGTGGGCTGGGGTTGGCCGAACGGGTGACCGGCCAGCTCGTGCACGACCAGCGAGTCGGGCCGGGACGGATCCCCCTCGACCACGCCGAAGGAAACGCTGCCGGCGGCAGGGCTCCCCTCCCGGACGGAAAACCTGGCAATGCGCACGGCTGGGCTACCCCTCGCTTCGTCGGCCGCCCGGGGCGCCCCCGGGCGCTGCTGGGCGCCCCGCCCGCCACGGGCGCGGCCCCGTCAATCGCGCCCAGGCTATCGCGTGGGGCCTCCCGCGACCCCTTCGGCCCTGTTCAGCGCGGTCGGGGCGGAGGGCCCCGACCCAGGACGCACGAGGGCGCCGCCACCGCTGTTCGCGGTGACGGCGCCCTCGGGTCGCGCCAGGGGCGGGATCAGTCCCGGGGGGTGATGACGGGGGCGACCATCAGCTGGACGCGGCGCGGGTTGGCGGTGACGGCCGGCAGCTCGGTGCCGTAGGTGACGACGTCCTCGGGCTTGCGGGCACCCGGGATCCTGCTGAAGTCCTCGACCGAGGCCAGCGTGGTCCGGCGCGGGTTCGCCGTGGAGCGGCAGGACAGCGTGGACTTGGTGGCCTTCTTCGCCAGGGACATCGAGAGCACCTCGTGGTCGTGGCCGGGCGGTCCGCCAGGGATCCGCACCGGCCTGCGTGATTCCGATTGATTCGGAGGGGTTCTGGGCAGGCTGATCGGGGCCGTGCTCAGGAGACAGCCAAGGTTACGAGATCTCTTTCCATACGGGCCGTGACCAAAGCTACACATTCACCTGTGATTTTGCTCACAAATTGACGCACAAATCACGAATATCCGACATATCGCCGGATCGGAATTTCCCGACAATTCGCCCGGAACGGTCATTTCGGCAGGTCTGCGACTCTTGTCGATCTCCGGCCACGTTGGCATGTATCCGGCGAGTGTCCGAAAAAGGCGGTATTCCGGTCCGGTTACCGCACAGTCAGTGAGATCACGCATGCGTTCGGTAGTACCCGACCGTCGGTTCCGGCGGCCCTTGTTGGGATTCCCTCGCTGTGCTGGAATGCCACGGACCGTGGGTAGGGAGCAGTCCACCCCGGCGACCCGCTCTCCCGGACCGGCCGGGGTGCGGAAGGAAACTCGACACCGTCCAGGCCGTGGCGACGCGGCGGGACGCCCGGTCCAGAGGTTGCGACGCCAGTGCAGGGACGTTTCAAAAGGGGTAGCGGCGCCGCGGGTAACCCGGAGTCGCGCGAGCCCGTGGCAGCCCCTCAACAGGCGGCGGCCCCCGGCGGCCCGACCGACCCCGTGACGCCCGAGGCCCTCGCCCGGCCGGACGACGACGGCCAGGAACGGAAGTCCGCCCGGGACAAGCTCCGGACCACCCTGACCAGGCGCCGCGCCACCGGTCTGAGCCGGCTCGCGATGCGCAACTGGCGCATCCGCACCCGACTGATCGCCCTGCTCGCGCTGCCGGTCATGGTCTCGCTGGTCCTCGGCGGCCTGCGCATCCAGACCTCGATGCAGAACTCGCAGCAGCTCGCCCAGATGGCCAACCTGTCGGACCTGGCCAAGAAGGCGACCAACCTCGCGGACGCCCTGCAGACCGAACGCGACATCAGCGCCGGCTACATCACCAACCGGCCGAACGACCCGCTGGACGACGAGATCGTCGCCGCCCGCAAGAGCACCGACGACCTCAGCCGCACCTTCACCGCCTCCTCCGACAAGTTCGAGAACCTCCAGCTCTCCGGCGGGAAGGCGCTGCTGTTCCAGATCCGCAAGGACCTGAACTCGATCGCGGACGCCCGCAACACGCCGTACCAGAACAACCAGAACATCCAGGCGACGATCACCGCGTACGACGTGATCATCCGCGACCTCCTGGGCATCACCCAGGACATCGCGCTCGCCTCGAACAACCAGGACCTGCTCATCGCCACCCGCGCGCTGCAGCAGTTCTCGCTCGCCAAGGACGCCACCTCGCAGCAGCGCGCGCTGATCAGCGCCGGTCTGGGCAACCCCAAGGCCCCCGACCTGAGCGCGAGCGACGAGTCCTTCGGCATCCGCCTGCGCACCACGTACGACAACGCGCTGACCAGTTTCAACAACATCTACACCTCGCACGACCTGGACAACCTGCGCGGCCAGCTGAGCTACAACAACGTCATCGCCGAAGCGGACCGCTACTCGCGCTCGATCCTCCAGCCGGGCGGCATCCACCAGACCGAGGCGGTCTCGTACAAGGACTGGTACGAGAAGGCCACCACCAAGATCACGGCCGAGCGCCGGATCGAGGCCAAACTGATCGAGGACCTCGACGGAAAGGCCCAGGACCTCCAGTCCCAGGCCGACACCGAGGCCCTGATCATCGGTGCCGCCGTCGCCCTGACCCTGATCATCGCCCTCGGCGGCGCCGGTCTGATCGCCCGCTCGATGGTGCGCTCGCTGACCCGCCTGCAGACCGCGGCCGAGGACGTCGCCGAGCGCCGCCTGCCCGAGCTGGTCAAGACGCTCTCCGAGAGCGACCCGCACGACGTCGACACCACGGTCGAGCCGGTCGCCGTCGACTCGACCGACGAGATCGGCCACGTGGCCCACGCGTTCGACATGGTGCACAGCGAGGCCGTCCGCCTCGCCGCCGAGCAGGCCCTCCTGCGCGGCAACATCAACGCGATGTTCACCAACCTCTCGCGCCGCAGCCAGGGCCTCATCCAGCGCCAGCTGTCGCTCATCTCCGAGCTGGAGAGCCGCGAGGCCGACCCGGACCAGCTGGCCAACCTGTTCAAGCTCGACCACCTCGCGACCCGCATGCGCCGCAACGGCGAGAACCTCCTCGTCCTCGCCGGTGAGGACCCGGGCCGCCGCTGGACCCGCCCCGTCCCGCTGGTCGACGTGCTCCGCGCCGCCGCCTCCGAGGTGGAGCAGTACGAGCGCATCGAACTCGCCGCCGTGCCGTCGGCCGAGGTCGCCGGCCGCGTCGTCAACGACCTCGTCCACCTGCTCGCCGAGCTGCTGGAGAACGCCACCTCGTTCTCCAGCCCGCAGACCCGCGTGCGGGTCACCGGCCACGCCCTGCCGGACGGCCGGGTGCTGGTCGAGATCCACGACACCGGCATCGGCCTCAGCCCGGACGACCTGGCCGAGATCAACGAGCGCCTGGCCAACCCGCCGACGGTGGACGTCTCGGTCTCCCGCCGCATGGGCCTCTTCGTGGTCGGCCGCCTGTCCCTGCGACACGGCATCCGGATCCAGCTGCGTCCGAGCGACTCCGGCGGCACCACCGCGCTGGTCATGCTCCCGGTCGACGTCACCAACTCCGCCGACCGGCGCGGCCCCGGCGGCCGTCCCGGCCCCGGCGCACCGGGCAAGCAGCAGCGCGGGGCCGCCCCGACGCCGCGCCAGCAGCGCCAGGTGCCGCCCGCCCGCCAGGGCGGTCCGGCCGCGCTCGGCCAGGGCCCGGCGGGCGGTGCCCCGCAGGGCGGCCGTCCGCAGCTCGGCCAGGGCGGTCCGTCCGCCCCCGCCGCGCCGACCGGCCCGGGTGCGCCCGGCGGCCGGACCGGCGGGCCGGCCGGTCTGCCGACCCGTCAGGTCGGCCAGTCGCTGCGCGAGACCCCCCCGGCCCCGCAGGGCCAGCAGGCTCCGGGCCGGTCCGGTCAGGACGGCCTGCCGCAGCGCACCCCCGGCCAGCAGGGCCCGCAGGGCCCGGGTCAGCCGGGCCGGCGCGGCCAGGGCCGACCGGCCACGGCGCCGCAGGGTCAGGGCCCGCAGGGAACCGGCCAGCAGGCCCCCGGTCAGCCCGGTCAGCAGGGACCGGGTCAGCCCGGTCAGCAGGGCCCCGGCCAGCCGCAGCAGGCGCCGCAGGGCGCGCTGCCGCAGCGCTCCCCCGGCCGTCAGGGCCCGCCGCAGGGCGGCCCGAACGGCCTGCCGCGCCGCGGCCAGGGCCGCCCCGGCCAGGAACGTCCGCGTCCCGGCGGCGAGTTCGACGGTGCTCCGGGCGCTCCCGCGCCGCGGACCGGCGAGCAGCCGCAGCACGGCCGCCCCGGCGGTCCCGGCGCCCCGCAGCAGGGTGCCCGTCCGGGCAACCGTCCGCAGGACGGCCTGCCGCAGCGCACCCCCGGCCAGCAGGGCCCGCAGGGCCCGGGTCAGCCGGGTCGGCCCGGTCCGCAGGGTCCCCAGGGGCCTCAGGGTCCGCAGGGCCAGCGCCGCCCGCAGCGTCCCGGCCCGGAGGCGCCCCAGCAGGGCCGCCAGCCCCAGCCCCAGCTGCCCCCGCAGCAGCAGCCCCAGCCGCTGCCGTCGGCCGAGCCGGCGTCGGTGGAGAGCACCCAGCAGTTCGCCCGGCCGCGCTTCGAGGCCAGCCAGATCGACCCGCGGGACCCGCTGGGCCTCGGCCTGGTGGAGCCGGTGCTGCCGAACGTGCCGGGCCCGGCCCAGCCGCAGCCCCAGCAGCCGCAGCCGGCCCCGCAGCAGCAGGCGCCGCAGCAGCCGCAGCGCCAGGAGCCGATGGCCCTGCCGACCGGCCCGTCCGAGGCCACCGGCGAGCAGCCCTGGTACCCGCAGCAGGCCGACGGCCAGCCGCAGGGCCGGCCCCGTTCGTACCAGCCGCGCCGCCCCGGCACCTCCGCGCCGGACCTCCAGCAGCCGGACCTCCAGCAGCCGGGCCGGCCGCAGCGGGCCCCGCAGCAGCAGCCCCGGCAGGAGCGCCCCCAGGCCCCCCAGGGCCAGGCGCCCCGGCAGCAGGCCCCGCAGGCCCAGCAGGCCCCCCAGCAGCAGGCCCCGCAGGGCCAGCCGCAGCCGGGCGTCGGTGACGCGCCCTGGCGCCCGTCCGCGAACGACGAGCGCTGGCGCCGTGCCGAGCAGGTCCGCGAGCCCTCGACCAGCGGGGTCACCATGTCCGGCCTCCCCCGGCGGACCCCGCAGGCCAACCTGGTCTCCGGCACCGCCGAGGCCTCGCCGCTGACCGGTCCCCAGGTCTCCCGGGCCCCCGAGGAGGTCCGCGGCCGCCTGACCAACCTGCGCCGCGGCATCCAGCAGGGCCGGCGGGCCGGGGCCGAGCAGGCCGCCAACCAGCCGGGCTCCCAGCATGGTGCCCAGCAGCCCGGATTCGATAGTTTCGGTGGCCGGAGCGACGGCAACGGCGCAGATCACCAGGAGCGTTGAGTTGAACCAGATGAGCCAGGCCGCACAGAACCTGAACTGGCTGATCACCAACTTCGTGGACAACACCCCCGGGGTGTCCCACACCGTGGTGGTCTCCGCCGACGGCCTCCTGCTGTGCATGTCCGAGGGGTTCCCGCGCGACCGCGCCGACCAGCTCGCCGCCGTCGCCTCCGGCCTCACCTCCCTCACCTCCGGCGCCAGCCGGATCTTCGAGGGCGGCGAGGTCAACCAGACCGTCGTCGAGATGGAGCGCGGCTTCCTGTTCCTGATGGCCGTCAGCGACGGCTCCGCCCTCGCCGTCCTGGCCGCACCCGACTCCGACATCGGTCTGGTCGGGTACGAGATGGCCCTGCTCGTCGACCGGGCCGGCGCCGTCCTCACCCCCGCACTCCGCGCGGAACTCCAGGGCAGTCTCCTGCACTGACCGGAACCCACGCGGACCATCCACCGTTCCACCCCGCACCGGGTCCGACCCGACCGGACCCGGCGCCTCACCCTCAGCTACCCTCAGGCAGCTGATCCCGCCTCAGCTGGCACCGCCCCAGCTGGAACCGGCTGCCCAAGGCCGCAGCACAAGGAGGACCCATGACCCCGCCCTCGACACCCGCCGGCTCGTACGGCAACGGGTACGGCAGCGGCTACGGCGGGCAGCAGTCCGACGGCTACGAGCAGCAGCCGCTGGTCCGCCCCTACGCGATGACCGGCGGCCGGACCCGCCCCCGCTACCAGCTCGCGATCGAGGCCCTGATCTCGACCACGGGCTCGGCCGAGCGCACCACCGGGCTGCTGCCCGAGCACGCCCGGATCGTCGGTCTCTGCCGCGAGGTCAAGTCCATCGCGGAGATCTCCGCACTGGCCGGCGTTCCGCTCGGTGTGGCCCGGATCCTCGTGGCCGACCTGGCCGAGGCCGGTCTCGTCGCCATCCACCAGCCCGCCGCCGCGGGCGAGTCGGGCGGAACGCCCGATGTCACGCTGCTCGAAAGGGTCCTCAGTGGACTTCGCAAGCTCTAACGCGGCCGCCCCCACCCGCGCCACCACCTCCGCGAAGATCGTCATCGCCGGCGGCTTCGGCGTCGGCAAGACCACGCTCGTCGGCGCCGTCTCCGAGATCAACCCCCTGCGCACCGAAGCCGTCATGACCTCGGCCTCCGCCGGCATCGACGACATCAGCCACGTCTCCGGCAAGACGACCACCACCGTCGCCATGGACTTCGGCCGCATCACCCTCGACGAAGACCTCATCCTCTACCTCTTCGGCACCCCCGGACAGGACCGCTTCTGGTTCATGTGGGACGACCTCGTCCGAGGCGCCATCGGAGCCGTCGTCCTCGTCGACACCCGCCGCCTCGCCGACTGCTTCCCCGCCCTCGACTACTTCGAGAACAGCGGCCTGCCCTTCGTCGTCGCCCTCAACGGCTTCGACGGCCACCAGCCCCACACCGGCGACGAAGTCCGCGAAGCCCTCCAACTCGGCCCCGACACCCCCGTCGTCACCCTCGACGCCCGCCGACGCGACAGCGCCAAGAGCGCCCTCATCACCCTCGTCGAACACGCCCTCCTCGCCCGACTCCGCTGACGGGCCGGGCACACGGGCACCGGTGGGCGCGCGAGCACCCGCGGGAACCGAGCGGCCCCGGCGAACCGTCACACTGACGGGTCGCCGGGGCGGCGGTGCTTTACCGGCCGGTGTCCTCCCGGGGCCGCGCGCAAGACCCGTGTATAAGCAGCGGATAACAGTTCGGTAGGCATTTTGTGATCAACAATGACGCAGCGTGGCGAATCAGCGTCACTCAGCGCCAGATCACCACGGTTTTGCTCCGTCATGTCGTTGATTGTCCGTATTGTTCCGACGCGGGTGCCTTGCGACGGCTGTTTGTCCCCCATCCCTGCACGTGCTGAAATTCCAGCTACCCCTGAACATCCCGCTCCGGCCGTCCGGCGGCGGGCCAGGGCCCCGGGGGTAGCGCTGGATTGATCCATGGCCGGCAAGTCGGCCGAGAGGTAGTAGTCGAGTGAGGCGTAAGCAGCAACCCGCCCCGCAGCGGCGCTCCGAGCCCCGCCAGAGCGCGCCGAACGGCGGCGCCGCGGAACCGGCCGGATTCTCCGCGTTCACTCCCACCGAGGAGCGTCCCCAGACCACCCCGGCCCCCAAGCCCCCGACGGCCTCCACGGAGCCGCGCACGGGTGCGGCGGGTCAGTCCGGCGAAGGCGGGCCGTCCAGCCGGTACGACTTCCTCCGTCCGCGCAACTGGCGCGTGCCGACCCGACTGATCGCGATCCTGCTGATCCCCGTGATCATCAGTCTCGTCTTCGGCGGTCTGCGAGTGAACACCTCGGTCGACGGCTACATCAAGG
Source organism: Kitasatospora sp. NPDC059160 (assembly GCF_042755465.1). NCBI lineage: Bacteria > Bacillati > Actinomycetota > Actinomycetes > Kitasatosporales > Streptomycetaceae > Kitasatospora > Kitasatospora sp. NPDC059160. Next base: position 75,141 of record NZ_JBHZCN010000040.1, read on the forward strand.
CCTCCAAGGCCGAGAAGACCGCCGAGCTCGCCAAGGCGGCGACCGAACTCGCCGAGGCGCTCGAGAACGAGCGCGACAAGACCCTGATACCCCTGCTCACCGGGCAGGACCCGAACAACGAGGTCGCCAAGCGCCGCGCCGACACCGACGCCGCGCTCAAGGCCTACAACGCCGCGTACGACGCCTCCGACAAGTCCGGCGAGCTCCCGCGCCGCCACGAGGCCTTCCAGACCCTCGTGGTCGACCTCCCGCACCTGCGGCAGGTCGCGTACGGCAGGGAGCTGTTCGCCAGCGCCACCGCGAGCGCCTACTCGGCGATGTTCGCGCCGCTGCTGGCCTACGACAACTCGGTCGGCAACGGCTCCGCCAACGCCACCAGCAAGGGCCGCGCGATCTACGCGATGTCGCTGGCCAAGGCCTCCGCCTCGACCCAGCGCTCGCTGATGCTGAGCCTGCTGGTCGGTGCCTCGCAGGGCGTGACCACGCGCTACGAGAACCAGGACATGACCCAGCAGATCCTGGTCGCGGAGAAGCTGGAACAGGTCTCGCTCTCCGAGTTCAACACCGGTGCCGCCCCCGAGGACGCCCGCAAGTACGCGGACGCCCAGGTCGCCCTGGCCACCGCCCAGGACCGCTCGGCGTACAAGATGCCGAACGGCACCGCGCCCACCATGGGGGGCCTGCTGGCGCTGGCCGCCAACTACGCCGAGGCCGCCGCCATCGGCCAGCAGAAGGGCAAGGCCGCCGCCGACGCCGCGTACGCCGAGGCCAAGAACTCCGGTCTGACCCCGGACAACTGGAACCAGGCCGCCGGAACCCACATCCAGGCCCTGCGGAACACCGAAGTCGCGCTGCTGGACGCCGTCCTCACCGACTCCCGCAACCTCAAGGACAACGCGCTCTACGACGCCATCCTCAACACGGTCATCGTCGTCGCCGCACTGATCCTGGCCGGCCTGCTCACCGGCTACGTCGCCCGCTCGATGATCCTCGGCATGCGCACCCTGCGCAGCGCCGCCCTGGAGATCGCCGACCACCGCCTGCCGGACCTGGTCGAGAAGCTCTCCAAGACCGACCCGGACCGGGTCGACACCTCGGTGAGCGCGATCCCGCTGCACGGCAAGGACGAGATCGGCGAAGTCGCCCGGGCCTTCGACCAGGTCCACCAGCAGGCCGTGGCGCTCGCCGCCGAGCAGGCCCTGCTGCGAGGGAACGTCAACGCGATCTTCACCAACCTGTCGCGCCGCAGCCAGGGCCTGATCCAGCGCCAGCTGGCACTGATCACCGACCTGGAGAACAACGAGGCCGACCCGGACCAGCTGGAGAACCTCTTCAAGCTGGACCACCTCGCGACCCGTATGCGCCGCAACGGTGAGAACCTCCTCGTCCTCGCCGGCGAGGAGGCCGGCCGCCGCTGGAACACCCCGGTCCCGCTGGTCGACGTGCTGCGCGCCGCCGCCTCCGAGGTGGAGCAGTACGAGCGCGTCGAGCTGTCCGGCATCCCCGAGGTCGAGGTCGTCGGCGCCGCCGTGACCGACCTCGTCCACCTGCTCGCCGAGCTGCTGGAGAACGCCACCTCGTTCTCCAGCCCGCAGACCCGGGTGCTGGTCAACGCGACCCGCCTGCCGGACGGCCGGGTGCTGGTCGAGATCCACGACAAGGGCATCGGCCTCACCGCCGACGACTTCGCGGAGATCAACGAGAAGCTGGCCGAGCCGCCCACGGTCGACGCCACCATCTCCCGCCGCATGGGCCTCTTCGTGGTCGGCCGGCTCTCCCAGCGGCACGACGTCCGCGTCCAGCTCCGCCCGTCCGGCGAGTCCGCCGGCACCACCTCGCTCGTCATGCTCCCGCCGTTCGTCACCAAGTCCGCGATGGCGCCGGAGCCGGAGGAGCAGTTCACCGTCTCCCGGATCTTCGCCGACCAGGAGCCGACCGCCGAGTGGGCCCCGGACAACGGCGGCCGCAGCGCCGCCGAGCTCGGCTTCGACGACCACCTCACCGGCATCGGCAACGCTGGCTCCTCCGGGTTCAGCCCGGCCCTGGAGGCCGTCCAGCGCTCGCAGCGCCTCGACCAGGTCCGCCGCGCGGCCCTGGAGGGCGGCCCGCAGGAGCAGGTGCTGGACGCCGAGGTCGAGGAGGACTACCAGCAGGGCTACGACCAGTACGCCCCGCAGCAGGGCTACCAGCAGGGCGGCTACGCCGACGAGCAGTACGGCTACGACCAGAACAGCTACCAGCAGGACGAGTACGCCCAGGACGGCTACGGCCAGTACCCGCAGCAGCAGGGCTACCAGCAGGACGGCTACGCCGACGACCGCTACGGCTACGACCAGGGCGGCTACCAGCAGGACGAGTACGCCCAGGACGGCTACGGCCACCAGGCCGTGGAGGCCCCCGCGGGCCACCCGTACACCCCGGAGCCGCCCGCCCTGCCCACCGCCGAGCCCGCGCCGGCCCCCGCCGCCACCCTGCCGTCCGGGCTGCCCCAGCGCCGCCCCGGCCAGCAGCTGGCGGGCGGCGGCCCGGGCAGCGCCCCGGTCGGTCTGACCCCGTCCGGGGACACCCCGAACTGGTTCGCCGGCGCCAAGGACACCTCGGCGCCCGTCGAGTCCCGCGGCCACGACGTGTCCGCACTGGGCGGCTACGGCCCGACCGGCCCGACCGCCTCCCCCTGGCAGTCGCCGAACGACGGTGACTGGCAGCGGGCCGAGCAGCTGCGCGAGCCCTCGTCCGCCGGCACCACCGGGGCCGGACTGCCCCGGCGCGTGCCCAAGCAGAACCTGGTGCCCGGCAACGCCAAGCCGACCCCGCAGGAAGGGCCGCAGGTCTCCCGCAGCCCCGAGGAGGTCCGTGGCCGCCTCACCAACCTGCGCCGCGGCGTCGAGCAGGGCCGCAGCGCCGGCAACACCGGAAGCTTCCGGATCGACCCCGATCAGGTAGACCAGTCCGGCAACGGACAGAACCGGAGCACCGATCTCTTCGGCGGCTCGAACCACCAGGAGCGTTGAGTTGACTCAGATGAGCCAGGCCGCACAGAACCTGAACTGGCTGATCACCAATTTCGTGGACAACACCCCCGGGGTGTCCCACACCGTGGTGGTCTCGGCGGACGGCCTCCTGCTGTGCATGTCGGAGGGCTTCCCGCGCGACCGCGCCGACCAGCTCGCCGCCGTCGCCTCCGGCCTCACCTCCCTCACCTCCGGCGCCAGCCGGATCTTCGAAGGCGGCGAGGTCAACCAGACCGTCGTCGAGATGGAGCGCGGCTTCCTGTTCCTGATGGCCATCAGCGACGGCTCCGCCCTCGCGGTGCTCGCCTCCCCCGACTCCGACATCGGTCTGGTCGGGTACGAGATGGCCCTGCTCGTCGACCGGGCCGGCGCCGTCCTCACCCCCGCGCTCCGCGCAGAACTCCAGGGCAGTCTCCTGCACTGACGGTTCGTCGGATACCGTCCAGGTATTCGAAGTACCTCCGCGTCCTTCCCGGGCCCGCTTCGGCGGGCTCGGGTTCGGACGTTGTACGGCCTTCGCACCACCGGCTCCGGACTCGTACCGAAGCCCGCACCGCACCGCCGCACCTTGTGAGGAGAGGAACCGTGACACCGCCCGACGACCGCAGCGGCCAGTACGGCGTTCCGTACCCTGGCACGGGCCACGACGCCTTCGGAGCACCCGGCGCCGGCCACGGTCAGCAGTACGGTCGGCACCAGTACGGGCAGCCCCAGCAGCACCCGTACGCCCGGCCCGAGGAGCAGTACGGGCAGTACGACCCGTACGCCCGGCCGCAGCCCGCCTTCGACACCCCGCCGCCCGGCCACCCGACGCCGCCCGGCCAGGTGCCCGCCCAGGCCCCCGGCCACCGGCCGGCCCAGGAGCCCGGGTACGTCGAGGAGTTCGAGGACGAGCAGGATTCCGGCCCGCTGATCCGACCGTTCGCCATGACCGGTGGTCGCACCCGGCCCCGCTACGAACTCGCGCTGGAGGCCCTGGTCTCCGCCGACGTCGATCCGCAGCGCCTGTCCACCCTCCTCCCCGAGCACCAGCGGATCTGCACGCTGTGCACGGAGGTCAAGTCCGTCGCCGAGGTCTCGGCGCTGCTCTCACTTCCCCTGGGAGTCGCCCGGATCCTCGTGGCCGACCTGGCCGAGGCCGGCCTCGTCGCCATCCACCAGCCCGCTTCCGGGGGCGAATCCGGAAACCAGCCCGACGTCACGCTGCTCGAAAGGGTCCTCAGTGGACTTCGCAAGCTCTAACGCGGCCGCCCCCACCCGCGCCACCACCTCCGCGAAGATCGTCATCGCCG